>JAFGEN010000072.1 GCA_016931595.1 Candidatus Aminicenantota bacterium
AAGTCCCACATGAGCCTTGCGAATCGGGGCGAGCCGATATGGCCGCATTTGCTTCGTTGCGAAGGGTTCGCAGTGCGACTAGCACGGCTTCACCCTCCGCGCCTCGCAACAGAAGCCGCTCTCTGGGGACAGAACGGACACCTCGCCCATAGCCCTGCGGCGCACGTCCCCGAAGCCGCGTAGCATTCTTCCTCTGTTCTTCACCTCGTTCCTCCGGCGGAGGGGGCTGCAGCCATTCTCGACTCGTGCATAATCCAGGTTATGATTCATTTCTTGCGATTTTTCGTTCTGGACTCTTCTGTCTTCTCGATGATGCGGCGCATGATCGCGGCCGTGGGGGTTGAGACGAACTCTTCAAGAAATACGCGTCCCCCGTCGCCGGCTACGGCGATGTTCGGATCGATCGGGACGGACCCAAGAAACGGGACGTTCATGTCCTCGGCGATTTTTTTCCCGCCCCCATCGCGGAAAATTTGCGTCACGGCACCGCAGGCCGGGCAGGCGAACCCGCTCATGTTCTCGAGCACGCCCAGGACGGGGACCTGGAGCCGGCGGCAGAACGTGATGGACTTGCGGACATCGACGGCCGCGACTTTCTGGGGAGTCGTCACGACAACCGCTCCGTCCAGTTTGCCGATCAACTGACAGACCGACAGGGGCTCGTCGCCCGTACCGGGCGGAGAGTCGATGACGAGAACGTCCAACTCTCCCCACTCGACATCCTTGAGAAATTGGCGGATGACCTGCATCTTCATCGGGCCCCGCCAGATCACGGCTTCGTCTTGATTTCCCAGGAGAAATCCCAGGGACATGACCTTGAGGCCGTTCAGGTCGACGGGGACCATCCCGTCCCCCCCCGCCCGGATCGAAACGCCTTCCAGCCCGAGCATCGTCGGAATACTCGGTCCGTGAATGTCGACGTCCAGGAGGCCGACCCGCTTCCCCGCGAGACGCAAGGCCGCGGCCAGGTTCACGGCCACGGTGCTTTTTCCGACGCCGCCTTTGCCCGAAAGGACGATGATCTTTGAGCCGATCCGGCAGAGCCGGGACTGAAGGGCCTGCCGGTCTTGGAAATCCCGGTCGCTTTCGCCGTCCTTGCGGCGGGCTTCCTGACAAGACGTATCGCCGCAGGTTGAGCACGAACGCGCCGGGCCGGCCGCAGAACCGGAAGCCTGTTCTTTCTCTTTCATCACATGATCCTTTTACCCGGATTCATCTCTATGATAACCCGATCCGCTCCCAAACCCCACGAAAATCTTCGGCGCTCGGGGCCTCGGTCTCGACGACCGCTTTTTCCTGAATCATGGCCCGGGTAACACCCGGATCGTATCGGATTCGCCCGGCGATCGCCGCCCCCGCCAGAATGGACGTTCTTTCGATCCGCTCGGCCATCTCCGGGTTCACGTCCCACTTATTGACGCAGACGAACGCGGGAATCTGAAAATGCTTGGCCAGCTTCAGAACCCTCTCCAGATCGTGTTGTCCGGATACCGTCGGCTCAGTGACGACCAGGACGATCGAGGCGCCCGTGACCGAGGCGATGACCGGGCAACCGATTCCAGGCGGGCCGTCGACGAGAATCAAGTCCCGCCCCTCTTCTTCGGCGATGCGCCGGGCTTCCTTCCGGACCGTGGAGACGAGCTTTCCGGAGTTTTCGGCCGCGGCGGCGAGCCGGGCATGAACCATCGGGCCGAACCGGGTCCTGGAGATCATCCATTCGCCGCAGATCCGCTCGGGAAAATCGATCGCCCGCTCCGGGCAGAACCGGACACACACACCGCAGCCTTCGCAAGCCGTCGGGTCGATCCAGAACGAGGGCTTTTCCGCGCCGGCCGCGCCCTGAAGCTCGCTGATGACGGCGTTCGTGCGGACCGAACAGGACCGGACGCAATAAGAGCAGTCGCGGCATTGTTTTTCATCCCCCGCGGAAGATTCGGACACAGGAAGAACGGCGCCGAACCGGCAAACCGAGAAGCAGACTCCGCAACCGTTGCACGCTTCCGGCCGGATGACGGCTTCGTGCCCGGCCCGGAATTCATGTCGTTCGAGGACCGTGGGCGCGAGAACCAGGTGCAGGTCGGCCGCGTCCACGTCGCAATCGGCGACGACCGGCCGCCGGGCCAGGGCGGCCAGCGAGGCGGACACGCTGGTTTTTCCCGTGCCGCCCTTGCCGCTGATGACCACAAGTTCTTTCATCGCGGCAGGTCATCCCCCTCAGCCGCCGCATAATACACCAGGGACCCGACCCGCGATCGTTTTGTTTTTCCGGCTTTATCGAGCCGGTCGAGCTTTTTAATCGCCTCGGTCAAGTGAAGCCCGAGACCGGCGGCGACATCCTCCTTCGTACAGGGCCGCCGCCTCAAAAGGTCCAGGACGTCCTCGTCGCCCGACCCGGCGGCCTCACCGGCCGCCGATTCCTTGCCCGTCCATCCGCCGATCACATCCACCCGCCCGGGAAAGAAGCCGGCCAGATTGCGCATCCTGTCCAATCCGACCGGGAAAGCATAATCCTCACCCGGCGGCCGGGTGACCGTGTTCAACTCGACCCGGGCCGGACGGATCCGTTCGACCCAGGAGGCGATCTTTTTCACTTCCGTGTCGCCGCTGGTCACGCCGTCGAGAAGAAAGACTTCCAGGCGGACTTCACCGGAAAATCCGGATGTGAACTCGACCAGCCCTTCCGTCATTTGCTCAAACGTCAGGCCGGGATGAGGCCGGTTGACGTATTCGAACAATCTTCCATCCCCGGCATCGAGTGAAGGAATGACCAGATCGGCGGCCGAGAGGTCCTTCCGGACGTCCTCCCGCCAGAGGAGAGACCCGTTGGTCAAGACCGCCACGGGAATCCCGGTTCGGGCCTTGATTCCGCGGATCAATTCTCCAAGGCCGGCATACAGCGTCGGCTCACCCGATCCGGCCAGGCTGATAACATCCGGCGTCACACCGCCGGCCAGCTTTTCGTCCAAGTCGGCCAGAACGTCTTCGACGGGGATCAGAACCTTTCGGTCGATTGTCTTCTCCGTCGTCCGGCCCAATTGGCAGTAAATGCAGTCGTAGGAGCAGGTCTTGAAGGGAACCAAGTCGACGCCCAGCGACCGCCCCAGCCGGCGGGACGGCACGGGTCCATACACGTGGCGCAAACGTTTTTCGGTCATTCCTGTTCTCCTCGGCACGGAGGCTTGCCGCAGCGTTCATCCCGGCCGCAGCACGTCGTCCCGGATCGTTCCAGGGAACAGGAGCTGTCCGCCGCCGCGGCCCGCCCCGAACCGGAACCCTTGATGATGAAACCGGCGCCTCCCGTGACAATGCGGCGGACCGGCCCGCCGCAGCCCGGACAAACCTCGACCGGCGGCTCGGTCATGGACTGCCTCCGTTCAAAGCTCGAACCGCATCGCTCACAACGGTACTCGTAAGTCGGCATGGTGATCAATCCTTTGCGCCGGCGGCCAGGGCCGCCGTTTTTTTCCAAAGATCCGAGAATGTGTTCCGGTATTCCGGCAGGGCCTCGACGACCAACCGACCCCGGGAGTAGGTCTCGGCGATTCTCCGGTCATCCGGGATTTCGGCGAGGACGGGGATGTCCTGCCCCTCGCAGTATTCCTGAACCCGGCCGTCCCCGGACCCGGCCCGGTTGACCACGACCCCGAAGGGGATCCGAACCTCCCGGACCATGTCCACGGCCAGTTTGAGATCATGCAACCCGAACGGCGTCGGTTCCGTCACGAGCAGAATCGCATCGGCGCCCCGGATGGTCGCGATGACCGGGCATGAGGTTCCCGGCGGAGCGTCCAGGATCGACGGAATCCCTTTTTGCAGCCGGGCCTTGACCGCTCGAATGAGCGGCGGAGCAATCGTCACCCCGACGTCCAGCCGCCCTTGGATCAAGGTGATCCTTCCCGAAACCGAGGTCGCGATCGTCCCGATGCGCCGGTCGACTTCCCGGATGGCCTTCTTCGGACAGACCCTGGCGCACCCTCCGCAGCCGTGGCACATCTCGGGAAAAACGAGAGGAACCGTTCCGAAGGAAACGATGGCGTGGTATTGGCAGAAGGCGCCGCATTCGCCGCATCCGTTACAGAGGGATTCGTCCACCTCCGGGACCGCAATGGTGACGATGTCCTCCGATTTCTTCGGGCTTGTTTTCAAAAACAAGTGGGTGTTCGGCTCCTCCACGTCGCAATCCAGGAGGAGGACCCGTTCGTTCATCATCCGGGCGAGGTTGACCGCGACGGTGGTCTTGCCCGTCCCGCCCTTTCCGGAAGCGACGGCGATAATCATGGGCGGGCCTCCGAATGCGCTTCTTCCCCCAACGGTCGGAGCCAGACATGGGAGCCGACGGGCGCGCCGGACAGCCCGGCGATCACCGGGCATTTGACGGCGAACAGAAAAATGATATCGGACGGATGCCGGCCCAGCGTTTCGTAGTTGCCCTGTCCCTTGGCCAGGATTAAATCGGCCTCGGCAAAGCGCCTCTGGAATTCAGGGCCGCAATCGTCAAGAAGCGTTCCCGGGGCGTCCGACCCGTTGTCGATGACCTCAACGATTTCGTCCAGGCCGACCGCCCGTGCGTCCTCGATCGTGGCGTCGTTGATGACCGGACCGCCCCGGACTGCAACCGTCACCCGGTTTGGGCCGAGTTGCTCCACAAACAGGCGGTCGAAGGCGATTTCACCGGCATTATCGGCCAAGTAGAGAATCTTACGGGCGGAGACAAGCGCTTCCCGAAGACCATCTCCCTCGTTCCGGAGCGGCTCGGACAGAGCTTGTTCGACGGCCGTGCGCACGCGGTTTCTGGAAACATCGCCCGGGGCGCCCAGGTCGATGACGTTTCCGGCGACAGCCAGGCGGGCCGCCGTAAGAAGCGGGTCGGCCGACGATTCGATTTCAGCCCGCAGGTCCCGGACAAAGCTCAAGGCCAGGGCGTTTTGCCGGTCCTTGGCTTCGCGGTAGGGATCACGGCTCCCGACAATGTCCCGGATCCGTCGGTGAAACCGTTGGGCCAGAAACGCAGGCGTAAGGCTGAGGTCGGTCCGGTCGATCAGCTTGAGGACTTCGCGGACGATCGTTTCCTGGACACCGGGATCCGGCGTCGCCATCCGGGCCGCGGCCAAGGCCTGCCGGACAAAGCACGGCAGGCAATCCAGCGATGTCGCCATCGCTCCGCGCGTCGCCGGGATGGAATGATCCGCCATGTCGTTCTTCCGTTTCTCATTCATCCGGCAACGGGGACATCCGTCTTCCGAGCTTTTCCGCCGTCTCCTGATTCACCTCTTCCTGCCAACCGTTTCGCGTCGAGACCGTCCGGTCGAAGCGCGAGACATACGGCTTGATGTCGAGAAGCGGCGTCCCGTCCAGGATATCCAGACCGTCAAGGAACAGGATATTTCCTTCGCGCCCGGTCAGTGTCACAAGGCTCAAGCCGATCGGGTTCGGCCGGGACGGCGCCCGGGTGGCAAAGACCCCACGCTCGATGTCCTGGAGAAAGGGCTTGACCGTCAAGCGGGTTTCGCCCGCCCGGTGGAAATGATAGAGAAGGAAGACGTGCGAGAACCCTTCCAGGTCCCGCAGGCCATCAGCGAATTCCGGAAAAATTTCCGCCCGGCCCGGACAGCCGGCGGCATACTCCGGCTGGATGGGAGTCCTGGAAGCCTCGATGTGCCCGCTCCGGATGACTCCGATGGGCCGGTAGACCACGGCGGCGGGATTTTGCGTTTTCATGAATCGATAAAGCCTCAGTCCTTCTTTTCCAGGAGCTCCCGAATGCGGATCATATTCAAGCCGAATGCCCGGCGCAGACGGCCGAGCGTTTCCCCGTCCGGAACGTCGGCGGGCAATCCCAGCCGCTGCTTAGCATCGGCCGTGCTTATTTTATACAACGCGGCGGCTTCGGCCAAGGTCATCCGGCCGTTGAGGAGAGCCTCTCCGCCCAACCCGGGGCGATGATCCTCCGAGGCGACGGGCGGCTCCGTCGAAACGGCAGTCCCTCCCCCTGGCTTTTCGGTGCCGGGGTTAATGACGACGGTCGAAGACGGAGTCGAGACGTCATCCGGCTCCGTCGCCGGTTGGGTCTCCGCCGTTGACGCCTCGGCAGGAACCGCGCGCGCGTTCCGGTACAGAAATCCCTCCGCGTCGCTCTTCTCCGGTTTGATCACAAACGCCGCCAGGAAAAAGACCAGGGCGACGACCGTCAGGCCGACCCATAAGACCCGACGCAGCGCTTTCCCGGGAACGGCGTTCCGGACCAGGCAAAGAATCTGGTTCCAATGAAAGACGATATGAAGAATAAGCAGCCCGACCATCACGACGGCAACGACCAGGTGAACGTCTCCCCACTGATGACGGTCCCAGCCGAGGAACAGCAGCTCCCGGTTATCCCCGGTTTTTAGGATGCGATCCCGTCCTGACGGCAATGTATACTTCAACAGCCAGCCGATCCCCGCAAGCAAGGCGACGTTGACGGTCAGGAGGATATCGATCAGAAGATTGAGGTTGTTCCGGTTTTTCAAAGCCCCCCCTTCACCAATGTCCTTCGACGTCGGCGGCCTTGGCTTCAACCAGTTCTCCCCGCCGGTAACGCTCGACGGCTTCCGCCACAGTACCGGACTCCATGGTAAAAATCTTGACCCCTGCCGCCGCCAGAACACGAAAGGCCTTCGGCCCGCAATGCCCGGTGACCAGGGCTCCCGCCCCGGCCCGGACGACGTTTTGGGCCGCCTGGACTCCCGCGCCCTGAGCGGCGTTGAGGTTCATCTCGTTATCGAGGACCGTGAACGTCTCTCCGTCCAGGTCATAGACGATGAACTTGGGCGCCCGGCCAAATCTGGTGTCCACCGCGGCCAAAAGATCCGTTCCCGATGACGTAACCGCGATTTTCACTCGGCCCCCGCCCCGGCCTCGAGATCGGACAGCCGCTTTTTGACCGCCTCGAGTTCCGCCTGCAGATCCGCCGCTTCGTTCCGGAGGGCTTGTCTTTCCATTTCCGGGTCGGGTTTAACGTAGGGCGCGGTATACCCGGCGAACCTCGTCCAACCGGGCGCGCCGGCGGTGTAAAACCGGCCCCTGAACCCTCCACCCCGGCCGAAGCCTAATCCCCGGCCGAAACCAGGTCCACGGCCGCGGCCGAAGGCCGGGTTCATAAAGCCCGGCATCCCGTACCCGGCGCAGGATCCTGCGGCCCGTCCGGTCATCGGCCCCATTCCCATCGGACCCGTTCTGTCTCCTCTAGGCATTGTCCTGTCTCCTTTTCTAAAAATTTACTTTCTGGCCATCATCGATCCGCACTTCGGGCAGGCTCGGTCCGCGCAACGGAGGCCCCGCACGTGCGGTTCCAAGTGCCCGCACTGCGGGCAGACGCACTCGCCATCGGGCCCCGCGGCCAACGGTCCTCCGCCGCGTCCCATTCCTCCGCCGCCCCTTCCCTGGCCTTGGCCCATGCCCTGGCCCATTCCACGGCCCGCTCCTCGACCTTGTCCACGTCCGTTCATTTGAAAATCCTCCCTTCTTCCGAAAGCCGTCCATCCCCGCCCCGGCCTACGCCGTCGACAGCATCCGGGCATGGCATAATCATTTCCATTCAGAACACCGCTCAGCCAGGCCTCTATGATTTCCTCGGCCTCTCCGGCGACGAATGGGATCACTTGGATCCCCGCGGCCTCCAGACGATTCTGAAGAACAGCCGAGATCGCGCCGCAGACGAGAACGATGGCGCCGGTTTCGATGAGAGCCAGGGCCTTCTCTTCGGGATGGCTCCCCGCTAAAGGCCGTACGCTCCGGCGGATCACCCGTCCTCCCGAGACCTCGAGAATCAGAACGCGTTCAGAGACATCGAAGACCGGGGCGATCCGGCCGTTCCAGACCGAAACCGCCGCTTTCGTCGTTGTGTTTCTCATGTCGCGCCATTAACCTTATTAGCGAGATTCATGCCAGAATCATCCTCGCAATCAACAAACAGCCATCCTCTTGCTATTAAATGATTTAATGGCACTCCAGGCCGTTCAAAATCCTTATATATAGTATCTATATTGCTACTATTTATTTTAATTAGTACTATTTGTGATACTCTTTAATTCCTGGAATCTTCCATAGCCTTACGGCCGCAGCCGCACCGAGTCCATCATCCCTTTTTCACGACGATATTCCGGCGGATGAGGAAGCCGTCCCCTTAATCCGTTAATCATCCGATTTAAACGCTTGTTTTCTTCGCACCTATTTTTTCCAGCGTTTCATACAGAACCGGGACCATGATCAGCCGAAGGAAGATGGCGAAGAAGAAGCCCCCGATATAAACCACGGCCAGCGGCCGATGCAGCTCTGATCCGGTCGATTGGACTAGGGCCATTGGTAAAAGCGCGACGATCATGACCATGTCGGTCATGAAAATCGGCCTGAATTTCATGAGGGCGCCCTCGACCACCGCCTCCCGCAGGGTCCGTCCCTTGCGCCTGAGGTCGTTGATCTTGGCCACCAGGATGATGTCGTTTTGGGCGCAGATGCCGAATAGGGCGATCAGCCCGATCGTCGAAGAGACGTTGAGCGTCTCGCCGACGATCAGCAGCCCGGCGATCCCGCCGATCAGGGCCGAGGGGACGTTCATGATGACCAGGAGGGCCTGGCGCAGGGACCCGAATGAAGAAAAGAGGATGACGAAGATGATCAGGATCACCAAGGCCATCAGGAAGGTCAGGTGGCTGAGAGCCCGCTGCTGGCTTTCGAACTGGCCGCCGAAGGTGATGTAATAGCCCGGAGGAAGGTCCACCTCGGACTCGATCTTGGCCCGGGCCTCCTCGACAAAGCCGCCGATGTCGCGGCCCTCGACGTTGCCCATGATGATTTTTCGGCGCATGAGATTTTCCCGGAAAATCGTCTGGGGCCCTTCGTCCTTCCGGATGTCGGACAATTCAGAAAGCGGGATGCGGAGCCCTCCCGGCGCATCGATCAGGAGATTTCGGACCGCGTCCTCGTCGCTTCGGAATTCTTCCGAAAGCCGAAGGAGGACCGACGTGACCCGGTCGGTTTCATAGACATCCGTCACCTCGATCCCATTCAAGGCGGTCTCGATGAGATCGGCGACGTCGCCGATGGGAATGCCGAACCGGGCCATCTTTTCCCGGTCCAGGCGGATGACCAGCTGCGGCACCCCGGTCGTCTGCTCCACCTGGAGGTCGGCCGCGCCTTGAATATCGTCCAGAACGTTTCGGATTTCCTCGATCTTGGAATTGAGGACGGCCAAGTCGGTCCCGAACAGCTTGATCGCCATCTGGCCCTCGGTCCCGGTCATCATCTCGGCCAGCTTGTTGGCGATGGGCTGCTCGAAGATGTAGGCGACCCCGGGAAGCGTGTCGAGTTGCTCCCGCATCGCCGAGGTGATTTCATCGAAACCGCGCTTTCTCTTTTCCCGCGGCAGGAGCTCGATGTTGTAATGGCTGTGGTTGACCGGGTGGAGATGCTCGGAGGCCTCGGCGGTGCCCGTTGTCCGCGACACGGAGATCACCTCGGGAAACGACATGAAGATGCTCTCGATCCGCCGCCCCATCTTGACGGATTCCTCCAGGGAGGTTTCCGGCAGCATGACAGTCGAGGCCATGATCGCTCCCTCGTCCAGGGGCGGGACGAACTCCTTACCGAGGAACCGGAATCCGACGAACGCCCCGATCACCAGGATGAAAAAGACGACCAAGACCGGCGTTTTGCGGGCCAGGGCTTTTTCCATGACGACCTTGTACTTGGCCGAAAGGAAGTCGGTCACCGGGTCCTTGGCCTCTTTGATCCGGCCGCGGGATAGGAAAACGACGGCCAGGACCGGCTGCAAAGTGACATTGAGAATCATGGCCGCGAACAGCGCCGCGGCCACGGCGAAGGCCGTCGGCCGGAACATCGCCCCCTCCAGTCCCTGGAGCGTCAGGAGGGGAAGGAAGACCAGAATGATGACCAGGCTGGCCGAGAACAGGTACTTGCCGACATCCTTGGCCGCCTCGGCGACAATGTCCTGAAGCGGAGCACTGCCCGCACGCTCCTTCAGTAGGCGGAAGATATTTTCGATCATGATGATCGAACCGTTGGCCATCTTCCCGATGCCGATGGCCAAGCCTCCGATGGACATGACCGTTAGCTTGATGCCGAACAGGTCCATGATGACCAGGGAGATGAGAATGGAAAACGGGATGGTCAAGGACGCCAGAAGGGCGCTCCTGAGATTCCACATGAAGAAGATCATGACCAGGACGATAAGAACGACACCCTCGAGAATCGTGATCTCGACATGCTGGATGGATTTGATGATGAGGGTCGATTGGTCGTAGAACGGCTTAATCCCGATATAGTTCGGGAGATCGCCGGCGATCCGGGCCAGGGCGCCCTTGACGTTGGAGATGGCCGAAAGGGTGTCGCCGCCGTATTGTTTCTCGATGGTGACGTAAACGGCTTCCTCGCCGTTGTGGCCGGCCGCTTCCCGGCGGAACTTCCCGCCGACACCGACATCGGCGACGTCCTTGACGAAAACGGGGACATTTTTGACGGAAGCGACCACGGTATTGCGGATATGGTCCAGGGTCTCGATCTGGCCCACGCCCTTGACCAGGATTTCCTGGGAGCCCTTGACGATGGCCCCGCCGCTGAAATTCCGGTTGCTCTTTTCGATCGCCTCCTTGACGTCGGCCACCGAAAGCCCGTAGTTTTTCAGCATGTCCGGCTTGAGATAGACCTGGAATTGCTTGATGAAGCCGCCGAGGTTGATGACGAAAGCCACGCCCGGTACGCCCTGGAGCCGGTACCGGATGGTCCAGTCGGCGAGCGAGCGGAGTTCCATGGGGTCGATCCCCGGCTCCCCCACGACCGCGAATTCAAATACTTCTCCCATCCGGGAGGAGACGGGCCCGAGCGTGGGCGTCGTCGTCCCCTGGGGCAGGCGTCCGGCAATCAGTTCGAGCTTGCTGTCGACGATCTGCCGGGCCTTGTAAATATCCGTCCCCCAGTCGAACTCGGCGGTGACAATGGAGTCGCCCGTCGCCGACTCGGAGCGGACCCGGGTGACTCCCGGCGCCCCGGAGAGAAGGCTCTCCAGCGGGAACGTGATGAGCCGCTCGATGTCTTCCGAGGCCATCCCCGGGTTTTCGGTGATGATGTTGACCAGAGGGGCGTTGAGGTCCGGGTAGATGTCCTTCGGCATCCGGAAATACACCACGACACCCCAGATGCAAAGCAGGCCGATCAGGAAGACGGTCAGCAGGCGGTGAGACAGGGCGAAATCGATCAGCTTGTCGATCATGAGCCGGCTCTCAATGAATCCCCGCGGCCTTGAGGATCTCGTCGTACAGCTTGGACTTCAGTTGGTAGTTGCCTTTGACGACGACGTCCTCCCCTTCCGAAAGGCCTCCGACGACCTCGAGAAATCCGTTGACCCGGGATTTCGTTTCGATGACCCGGCGGAAAAATTCATCGCCTTTGCGGACAAAGACGATCTTGTCTTTTCCGTCGTCGAGAACGGCCGCGGCCGGGACCGTCAAGGCCCGAATCCGCTCCTCGAGGACGATATCGAGGGAGGCGAACATCCCGGGTTTCAGGCGCCGGCCGTCGTTTTCAACCTCGGTCCTGACGGTGACCGTCCGGGTATCCTCTTTCAGGGTGTCGCCGATATACTTCAGCGTCCCCTTGAAAACGAGCTCCGGGAAGGCCGGAACGGAGACATCGACCCGCTGTCCCAGCCGGATTTTCGAGATGTCCCGCTCGTAGATATCGGCGTCCACGCACAGCATCCGCGGGTCCAGGATCGTCAGGATCTCCGTCGCCTGGTCGACCATTCCTCCCATGACCACCGCATTTTCCGCCACGTTCCCGGCGATGGGAGCGAACAGGGTGATCAGGGGATTGATTTCGTGGGCCGACTCGGACGCGTGAATTTGTTCCTCGGTGAATCCGAGGATATGGAGTTTTTTTTCGGCTGCATTTCGGGCGGCTTCGGCTCCCTTCAGTTCAGCTTCCGCGATCTGGAGGTTCTTCCCTGCTCCGGCTCCGCGGTCGAATAGGCGGTTTTCCCGCTCGTAATTATTCCGGGCCAGCTCGTAATCGGCCTGGGACTTGAAGAAGGCGGCCTTGGCCTCGCCCACGGCTTCGCTTTGCAGCGTGACCAGGGGTTTTCCCGGTTCGACCCAGTCGCCGGGCCGGACGTGGATTTGGGCGATCCGGGCCGGGAAGGGGTAGCTGACGATGGCCTGGCGGAACTGGTGAGCCTGGATCTTTCCCGTCGCTTGGAGAGCGGATTTCATCGGCCGGTAGGCGGCCGCTTCGGTTTCGAGGGTAATGGCGTTCACTTCCGCCTCCGTCAGGCGAAGGCTTTCGGCCGCGGCCCGCATCCGGCCGCCTCCCTTGATTTCGGCCGGACCGCCCCGGCGCGCCTGTGCCCCGACACCCTGGTGCGGACCGCCCCGGCGAACGGCTCCCGCGCCTTCCGCGTCGTTGCGGTGGGAGCAGGCTTCAAACGCAGTCAAGGCGATGACGAGGGAAAAAATCCCGATGATGAAATAATATTTTTTATTCACTTTGTCCTCCATGGAGGGGTTCGCCGACGGATTTTTCCAGAGACGCCAGAGCCATGTTGTAGACATACAGGGCGTCGGCGTAGGATTTCAGGGATTCGATCAAGGTCCGCCGTGCCTCGATCAGCTCGATTCCGGTAATTTCGCCTTCTTGAAAGCTGTAGAGAAACAAGTCGTAGACTTCCTGGGCCTGCTTCAGAATCTGGTCCTGAAACAGGGAGATCTGGCCGGCGGCCGATTGGGCCTGCAGCCCGGATTGTTCGACCTCCAGCCTGATAGTGTTTGCGAGCTGTTGGGCCTGATGCCTCAAGGAGAGAAGTCCGGCCTCCGCCTCGGCGATATCGCCCCGCATCGGCTGCCAGAAAAACAGCGGCAGCGGCAGGGAGAGGGTGAAATCCCAGGTCGTCTTCTCACCATCGATCCGGTGCCGGGCCACCCCCAGGTCGAAGTCGGGAAGATAGGAAAGACCGGCCTCTTTTTTCATTGCCGCGCCCCTGTCGATCCGGGCCTTCATCCCGGCCATTTCCGGACGGGCGGTCATGGCCTTCAGGATCAGGTTCTCCAGGTCGAACTCCATCCGGGCTCGGACAAGGTCCCCCCGGACGCTCAAGGGCTCGGCTTTCTGCCGGCCGAGCAGATAATTCAGCCTGGCCTTTTCGAGATGAATCTGGTTTTCGGCCACGGCCAGAGCGGTGGCCGCCTTGGACTCCTCCACCCCCGCCCGGACGATTTCGACCCGGGCCACATCGCCGGCCTCGAACTTGACTTTCGCTTTCTGTAAAAAATCACGGGCCAAGTCGAGGTCCTGGACGGCATACTTTCTCTTCTCCTCGGCCAGGAGGACGCTGTAAAACGCTTCCTTGATCTGGAAGATGATTTCAGCCCGAAGGATGCTTCGGTCGGCTGACGCTTCCGCCGACTCAAGCCGGGCGATTTTCGTCCTCAGCGCTCTCCGGCCGGGGAATTCCACGGTCTGGGATAAACCGAAATACGATTCGCCCGAGCCGCCGAAGTCCAGCAGCCGCGGCTGCAAGTCGGAGTCGAAATCCAGGGACGGCTGGGGAATGGCCCGGGCTTTTTCAATCCGGGCCAGCGAGGCCCGGATATCCTGCTCCGATGCTAACCAGAGAGGATTGCGGACCAGCGAGATTTCGATGCACTGGTCCAGGGTCAATTCAGCCGGGGCGGGTTCCTGGGACGGGATGCCGGGAAGGTATAAAAAACCCGCAGCGGCGAAGAATATCAGATATTTTATGGTGTGATGTTTCACCGTTCGTCCTCCTCATGATCGAACCGGGAGTGTCGGGCGACAGGCGGATGGGGACGCCGACTGAAAAGGTCAGGCAGTTGGAGGGGAGCGGGAAAAATAAAGGCCGATGTCGGATTCATCGAGACGCAGCGAGGCCTCAAAGACAACGGCGCCCAGGACGATCAGGAGGGGCAGGGAGAAGACCAGGGCCGGGCCGACAGAGAGACTGAAGGCCTGGAAATGGCAGGCCGGGCAATTGGCCTGGCCTGCGGCAGAATTCTCCGTGTGGAGAAAATTGATGCCCAGGGAGAGGACGGCGAAAACCACAAGGCATCCGACCTGGAGTGGCTTGCGGATCCTCCGTGGCATCTTCATAACCGTCACATCATACGCCTTTCTACACAAATAATGCAATGCGCCAAAAAAAAAGACGTATCAGCGGCGGGTTCTGCCGTCCGGGCCCGGGAATGAAAGCCCGAGCCGCTTGATCAAACGAAACAATGTCGTTTTATGGATCCCGAGTGCCCGGGCCGCCGCAACCCGGTTCCCTCCGGCCTTGAAAATCGCGGAGCGGACGGCGTCGGCGGTCATCGCGTTTCGGACCGTCCGTATGTCCGCGCCGTCGGTTGGTCTCCCCCCCGCCGCGGCAAGATCGTCGGGCAGATGGGCAAGTCCGATGGGGCCGTTCCCGCACAGGACGAACGCCCGTTCGATGACGTTCTCGAGCTCGCGGATATTACCGGGCCAATCCCGAGCCATCAGCAAGGAGAGGGCCTCGCCGTCGATGCCCTTGACGGTTTTTCCCTGAAGCCGGTTGAACCGCTCGATGAATTGGGAGACAAGGAGGGGGATGTCTTCCTTCCGCCGGCGGAGAGGAGGAAGCTCGATCCGCAGGACGTTGATGCGGTAGAACAGGTCTTCCCGGAATTTGCCGTCTTTGACCAGCGCGGTCGGGTCGCGGTTGCTCGCGGCCAGGACACGGATATTGGCGGTCCGGGAACGGACCGCGCCCAGCGGTTCATACGTCCTCTCCTGGAGAACACGGAGAAGACGGACCTGGAGAGCCGGGCTGATTTCGCTGATTTCGTCCAGGAAGAGTGTTCCGCCCTCGGCCAGGGCCAGCCGCCCCGGCTTGTCCTTGTCCGCCCCGGTGAACGCCCCCGCTTTGTATCCGAACAGCTCGGACTCGAGCAGCGTATCCGGGATCGCGCCGCAGTTGACGGCGACGAAAGGACCGCGCCGTCTGGGGCTCAACTCGTGAATCGTCCGGGCGGCGACTTCCTTGCCCGTTCCCGTTTCCCCCAGGATCAGGACCGTGCTTGGACTTGCGGCGACGGCCGGAAGGACTTCGAAGATCCGCTGCATCAGCGGGCTGTGGCTGGCCATGTCTCCCAGCCGGAATTTCCCCTCGAGCTCGCGGCGGAGAGCCTCGACCTCGCTCAAGTCGCGGAACGTCTCCGCCCCTCCGGCCACCCGGCCCTCGGCATCCCGGAGAACCGCGGTCGACACGCTGATTGGGATGCGCTTTCCGGCGGAGTCGATGATGAACCCGGTCCGCCCGATGACCGGACGGCCCGTTTTAACCGTCCGCCGGAGGGCGCAGTCGGCCTCGCACATGCTCGAGCGGAACACATCGGAGCACAATCGGCCCTGGGCTTCGCCCCGCTTGACGCCGGTGATCTCCTCGGCCGCCCGATTGAACGAGGTGATCCGCCAATCGCCGTCCACGGTGAATACGCCGTCGGAGATGCTCTCCAGGATGGCCTCCGTCGGCGAGAGAGCTGGATTTTTCGATTCCGCCTTTCTTAAAGTCCCCGATGGGCGGCGTCGCTTCGCTTGTTTCGACATTCCGACTCTACGATAGGCCATTCGCTCCAACCGGTCAACCGGATTCACCGGCCCGGATTCGCCTTCCCTCCCTCCCTTCTTCTATAATGGGGAGTGAGCCGAGTCCGTTCGAGCATAGGGAAGGAGGATCCGCCGTGAGCAAGACACCCATGACAGACGCCGTTCCGACGGCGGCCGGAGACCTGAACATCACGTTCCTCGGCCATGCTTCGCTCATGTTCGAATGGAACGGGGTCGTGGTCCACGTCGATCCCGTATCGGCCGAAGCCGATTACACCAGGCTCCCCAAGGCCGACCTCATTCTGGTCACCCACGACCATTTCGACCACCTGGATCCTGGGGCGATCGCCGCGGTCGGCACAGCCTCGACCGAAATCATCCTCAATCCCGACGGCCGCCGCAAGCTGCCGAACGGCCGGGTCCTGCGGAACGGAGAAAGCGCTTCCTGTTGCGGAATCGCGATCGAAGCCGTGCCGGCCTACAACATCACCGGGATGCGGGCGGAGGGTGTTCCCTTCCACCCCCGGGGAACGGGCAACGGGTACGTGATGACATTCGGAAACGTTCGGGTCTATGTCGCCGGGGACACGGAAAACACGCCGGAAATGAAAGCGTTGAAGAACATCGACGCGGCCATCCTGCCGATGATGCGGCCGTATACGATGTCCCCGGAAATGCTCGCCGACGCGGCCCGGGCCCTTCGGCCGAGGATCCTCTATCCTTACCACACCAAGGAATGCGACGCCTCGAAACTCGCCTCTCTTCTCGCCGATGCCCCGGAGATCGAGATTCGGTTCAAATATTGAAGTTTCTTCGGGTCAAAGAAAGTCCCACCCCGGAGGGAGGCCCGCTGAACGCCTCCCTCCGGGTATCCATCAACTCGGTGGGAAGGCGGTCAGGGCAGTTTCTTGAAGCAGAGGAACCAGTCCAGGCACTCGATGTCCCCGTCCTTGCTTTCCATCCGTTCCTTGGCCTGGCCGCAGGAGCCCGGCGGGGGAACGATGACCTTGTCGCCGGGGCGCCAATCGGCCGGGGTGGCGATCTTGTGCTTGTCCGAGGTCTGCATGGCGATCAGCAGCCGCTTGATCTCGTCGAAGTTCCGGCCGTTGGACAGCGGGTAGTAAATCATCGCCCGAATGATCCCGGCCGGATCGATGTAGAAAACGGCCCGAACGGCCTGGGTGTTGCTGGCCGCGGGCTGAACCATGCCGAAGCTCTTGGCCACGTCCATGGTCAAGTCGGCGATGACCGGGAACTTGACCTCGACGTTTTTCATGTCCTTCCAGGCGATCTTTTCCTTGATCGTCCGGAGCCAGGCGATGTGGCTGTAGTGGCTGTCGATGGACAGGCCGATCAAGGCGCAGTTGAGGGCCTTGAACTCCTCCTCCATCTTAGCGAAGGTCATGAACTCGGTCGTGCAAACGGGGGTGAAGTCGGCCGGATGGCTGAATAGGATCACCCATTTGCCCTTGTAATCCTCGGGGAAATTGATTTCGCCCTGGGTCGTCATCGCTTGAAACGACGGGGCCTTCTCTCCGATCAGGGGGATGCGGGGTTTTGTTTCGTCGGACATGATACTCCTCCTTGAATTTGATATTGTAATGATAACATTTCTGTAACATATGTCAAGTACTGATTTCGTCAAAGCGCTCGCCGTCGACGGGGACGCTCGATGAGGCTTTGGAAAATCAGGCGCCGGGGGGGAAACCGGGGGAAACGACGGTGATTCTCAGGGCGATCCATCCGGCCCCCGGGAAATCCTTTCCGGCGACGATGATTTCGAATTCGCCGACGAATCCAGGCCCCGGCTGCCAGTAAAGGATTCCTTCCCGGGCGTCAAACGACGCCCCGATGGGAAGAGGCCTTCGTTCACCACCGACGACCTGGAAGGCTTCATACCTCGACCCGTCCCCTGCTTCGTGCCCAGCCGCCACATGCATCTTCAGCCGTCGGGTCGGTTCGGAAGCCGTCTCGGCTCTCAGGTGGATTTCCAGTCGCGATAAAACCGGCACAATGAAACGGACCCGGCCTTCGTCATCCGGAATGACTGTTTCGACAGGCACCTCCGGGTCGAAACCCCGCCGGATAAACACCGGAACACGGGAATGCCCGCGGGCGTTGTTCGGATTGTCGCCGGCGCCGTCAACTTCCGACCTCAACCCTTCCGAAACGGCCGCCGGGGCCAGGTTGTCGACCATAAAATACCTGCTGCCGATGCCGTCAACCTCCCCATTGGAATCGACAACCGACCAGGCGATCGTGTGGACGCCGTCTGCCAGCGCCTCCGTGTCCAAGATATAAAACCCAACGGCCCCGTTGGAATTCAAATATCCGGGGAACAGTGTCGCGATGTCCGCCCGGTAGTGGTCGTAATCCGGGTGTCCCAGGGGTTGGCCGTCGACCCAGACGAGAATCGTCGAGCCGTCCGCTGGAATGACGTCCGGAAGCGGAGTCAGGGCCCAGCCGAAATTGAAGTACCCGCTCCCGGAAGCCGTCCCTCCCTGGGCCGGCGTATCGATCGCCCCGAACGGCTGGACCGCCGAAGCGTTATCGACGACGATGGTTCGCACCCCGAGCAGCGTCTCCTGTCCTTTCGAATCCTGGGCGTAGGCCAGGAGGGAATACGGGCCGTCGCCGTCGGGAAGGAAGTTGGTCAGGAGCATGTAACCCCAGCCCGCCCGGTCGTTTTCAGGGTTGCCGGGGAAAGCCGCTTCGACATCCGGCCGGGCGCCCGCCACCAGGGTCGCATCGCCGATAAAAATCCGGTCGGAAAGTCCCGTTCCGCGGTAGATTTTCACCGAGCCGACATGGACATCGTCCAGAGCCCAGCCGGTCACGGCGATGCTCGACCGGACCGTCGCGCCGTCGGTCGGCGTATCGAATCCTCCAAACGGCGGCGCATCCGCCCCTTCAGCGGCGATGTTCAAGTCGATGGTGATCGCCCGGGGCGTGTTCGACGCCCCTCCGGCCGAGACCATGATCGTCCCCTGGTAGGCCCCCGGTTCGTGATCCGTCCGGTTGATGGAAACCGTCAGAACGGCGTTCCCTGTTCCTGAGGCCGGCGTCACGCTGATCCAGTCGACCTGAGGCGCCGCCGTCCAGTTCAGGGTTCCCGTGCCGCTGTTGGACAAGATCGTCGTCTGGGCGGGCGTGGGCGCTCCGTACCGTTCAGCCCCAAACGAAAAGGAGGCGCGGGACAGGGCGATCGTCGGGATTTGGTCGGTGATGGTGAACACCGCGTCGCTCTGGTCTATCGGCAAACCTCCTCCGGCCGCTCCGACACGGACCAGGCAATTTACGGAAACGACCATAGGCAGCGTCCAGGCGTATGTTCCGGTATTGGGCGCAGAGGCGGCGATGCTCGACCAGCTCGACCCGCCGTTGGTCGAATAATCGATCTTGACTCCGGCCCAAGCGCCGGTCGCCGTCCAGGCGATACTCTGGACCGTCCCCTGGCCCCAGGTCTCACCCCCGTTGGGCGAATTCAGGGCGATGGTCGGGGGCAGCTCGTTGGCGATCCTGAGAGCGAAGGCGTCGGTCCCGCCGCCGTAGTCCGCAACCGGACTTCCCCAGGCCTTGGTTCCGCTTCCGGCCAGGTAGACGTCCCCCGTCCCGGCCGCGGACAGTCCGCCGTAAATCTCCGCCTCGGAGGAACCGAAAAATCCGTTCCAGACGAGCGTTCCCGCCGAATCGAACATCGCGGCAAACGCATCGTCGTTTCCGGAATGAGCCCGGAAGGGCGCCCCCCAGCTTCCGCTGCTCAGTCCGCCGATATAGAGATTTCCCAGGATATCGGCATCGGCGCTTCGGGGATCCACGAGAACGGACGACGTCCCGAAGAACGTATTCCACTGCAAGGCCCCGGATCCATTGAGCTCGGCCGCGTAGCCGTTCCAAAACCCTGGATGGGGAACGAGGGGCGCGCCCCACGTCGACCGGCTCTGGCCCGTGACGTAAACCGTGTCCGTCCCGAAAACCGCGACCCCCGCGGCCGAATCCGAATTGGACCCGCCGAGAAACGTGTGCCACTGGAGGCCGCCCTCGGCATTGAACTCGGCCGCAAAACCATCCGTCGATGAAACGAAACCCCGGATGGGCGAGCCCCAGGCGGCGGCCGACGTCCCGGCGACATAGACGCCGCCCGCGTCGTCGACGGCAATCCCGTTTCCGATATCGGAGCCGTTTCCGCCGAGAAACGCGTTCCAGACGAGGACGCCGGCGGAGCTCAGCTTGGCCGCAAAGGCATCATTCGACCCGGAATAGGCCCGTGTCGGGGTTCCCCAGCTTGTCGGGCTGAAGCCGGCGATATAGGTGTTTCCCGAACCGTCGACTGTGATCCCGTAGCCGAAATCACCGCCCGAGCCGCCGAGGAAGGTATTCCAGGCGAGCGACCCGTCGGCGTTGAGTTTTGCGGCGAACGCATCCTGGGCTCCGCCGCCGTATCCGCGCTTCGGGACTCCCCACGTGCCGGCGCTTTGGCCCATGACGTGGACGATTCCCGCCGGGGTGACGGCGATGCCGGCGGCCCGGTCTTCGGCCGCCCCGCCGAGAAACGTCATCCATTGCCGCGCGCCGGCGGCATTCAACTTGGCAACGAAAACATCGGACTCCGAGCCGGTGAAAGCCCGGAGGGGACTCCCCCAGGTTTTCCGGCTGGTCCCGGCGACGTAGACATTTCCGGCCGCATCGACCCCGACGGCGTTTCCTTCGTCGAACCCAAGTCCGCCCATGAAGGCGTATGCGCTGTGTCCTCCGGAAGCGCTCAGGATTTCCAGAAACCCGTCGTCCTCCCCGGCATAAGCCGCCGCCGGGTTTCCGGACGGCCACGGCCCGGTGTCGCTTTTTCCGACAACCGCGCATCCACCCGAGATAAGAACGATCAGGCCAAATGCGTCCTCGTCCCCCGCCGACCCGAAAAAGGAATTCCAGGTCAGGGCGCCGAGGGACGTCAGTTTGGCGGCGAATCCATCTTTCTGTCCCCGGTAGCTTTGGACGGGCGAGCCCCAGGAAGACTCGGCCGTCCCGGTCACGTAGACGTTTCCGCCCCCGTCCAGGGCGATATCGGCGCCGGAGTCGGCCCCGGTCCCGCCGAGAAACGTGTTCCAATTCAACACTCCGCCCGGATGGAGCATGGCCGCATAAGGATCGGGTCCCGTGGAAAAGGCCCGTATCGGCGACCCGCCCCAGGAGGCGTGGCTCGTTCCGGTCAAAAACACCGCCCCGGTCGCCGTGACGGCGATGCCCTCGGCGCTGTCGCTTCCTGTCCCGCCGACGAAGGAATGCCATTGGTAGTCGCCGGAGGTGTTCAAGGCGGCGGCGAATCCGTCCTGGGACCCGGCGTACCCGATGACGGGCGATCCCCATGTTCCCCCGCTGTTTCCGGCCACGAAGACCCTGCCCCCGAGGACGACGCTCCAGGCGATATCGGTCCCCTCGTCAGTGGAGCTCCCGCCGAGGAACGTGTTCCATTGCAGGTCGCCCGACGAGTTGAGCTTGGCGGCAAACGCATCCCGGCCGGAGCCGTACGCCCGCTTCGGGGAACCCCAGGAGGCCTCGCTGCTTCCCGCCACATAGAAAGACCCGGAACCGTCCGGGACGATCCCTCTCCCCTCGTCGGCGGCGTTTCCTCCGAGAAACGTATTCCATTGCAGCACGCCCGAGGGATTCAACTTGGCTGCGAAGGCATCCCGGCCTGAGCCGAAGGCCCGCCTGGGAGACCCCCATGTTGCCGCACTCGTCCCGGTGACGAAGACGTTTCCGGACGCGTCGAGGACCACTCCCCGGCCCAGGTCCGCGTCCGCTCCCCCGAGAAAGGAGACCCATTGTCGGACGCCGGAAGCGTTGAACTTGGCGACATAGGCATCCGAAGCCCCGCCGGCAAAATCCCGAACCGGGCTCCCCCACGGCCCGTCGCTCGTGCCGCAGACGACGATGACCGATGAGCCGTCGGTCGCCACCGCTCGGGCTTCATCCTCGGTGGATTCCGCCCGGCCGAGGAATGTGTTCCAGGTCAGGACCGGGTCGATGATCAGGGGAAGATCCGAATCGTAATCTCCGGCCTGAAAACCGTATTGCCTCCCGCTTTCGATCCGGTAGACGGTCTCGACCTCGACCCGCCGGCCGTCGATCTCCTGCCAGGCGACCGGGGCCGATTCGACCATTTCACCCGAGTCGAATCCGTATGCAAGACGGCCGTTTCCGCCGTCCCTCAACGGGACGTTGGTCCGAAGGCGAATCGACTTCAGGTCGGCGCCGGGGGCGAGTTCGTAGGTGCTCTTGACGATGCCTCCGGCGACGCCCTCGTATTTCAAGGTGACTCCCGGCCAGAGGTTCCGGTAGACAATGGAAAAACCGCCGGGAACCGAATCGCCGGGAAGAGGCCGGACGTCCGTCGCGCCGGGGAATTCAACAGTCAGGATATGCGTCCGGGCGGCAACGATGACCGAACCCGGGCCGAATCCGAGGGCATGCCCTCCCGACCGATGCTGGATCAAATCGGTCCGGTTTACGGGAGGCTGGTCTCGAAGGTCCGACTGGAGAACCGAAACAAGCGCCGCAACGGCGCCGGAAGTTTCCGGACAGCCGGCCGATGAGGCGGCCGGACCCCAAGCCGGGGCGAAGATGAGCGTCATCAGAACGAAGACGGGCAGGATCGACCTCAAAGACTTCATTTTCCCAAAAGCCTCTATGTTGGTTTCCAAAATCAACCGCTTCCCTTATTTTCCTCAAACGGGCACTCCTGTCAACCGCCGACGGCCTGACGCATCGACCTCTCGAGGACATGAATCT
>JAFGEN010000353.1 GCA_016931595.1 Candidatus Aminicenantota bacterium
CTTTACTTGTCCAAGAAAATCCTGTCGCTGCTGGGCGGCGACATCACGGTCCAAAGCACGTACGGCCGTGGCAGCACGTTCCGGTTCACCATCCCCCTCGGGCGGAAGGAGAGTTCCCATGAAAACGGTGCTCATCATTGAGGACAACGACAACAACATGTACATGATGCGTTTCATCGTCGACAAGCTGGGCCATGCGGTGCTCGAGGCTCGGGACGGCGCCGGCGGTGTGGCCCTGGCCCGGGAGAAAAAACCCGATTTGATCCTGATGGACATTCAGCTTCCGGTGATGGACGGGTATACGGCCACCCGTCGGATCCGGGAGGAGAAGGACCTGGCCGCCGTCCCGATCATCGCCGTGACCTCCTACGCCATGGTCGGGGACCGGGAGAAAGCCATTGAAGCCGGATGCACCGATTACGTGGAAAAGCCGATCGACCCGGCGGCTTTTATCAAGGTCTTGGAAAAACACATCCAAAGGACAGGAGAGGGCCGATGAGAATTTTGATCGTCGACGACCAGGAAGCCAACCGATACCTGCTGAAAACCCTTCTTGCGGGAAGCGGCCATGAGACGGCGGAGGCGGTCAACGGGAAAGCGGCCTTGGACCTTCTCGAAGCCGGACCGTTCGACCTGGTGATCTCGGATATCTTGATGCCGGCTATGGATGGGTACCAATTGTGCCGGGAAATCCGGGGCCGGGAGCGCTTCCGTGGGCTGCCGTTCGTCTTCTTGACGGCCACCTACATCGAGGAAAAGGACGAAGCCTTCGCCTTGAAGCTGGGAGCCGATGCATTCTACCGCAAGCCGTTCGACCCCCGAACCTTCATGGGGGAGATCGAACGGTTGATGAACGAAATCCAGGGCGGAAAGCAACGACCGGCGGGGATCGAGGTGAACGAGAAGGAAATCCTGACTCTTTATAACGAACGGCTCGTCCATAAACTCGAGGCGAAGATGATGCGGTTGGAGGTGGAAATCGCCGAGCGGGAGAAAGTCGAGGCGTCGCTTCGGAAAAGTGTCAGGGAGAAGGAAGTCCTGATCCGCGAGATCCATCACCGGGTTAAAAACAACATGCAGATCATTTCCAGCTTGATCAACCTGTCGTCCCGGGACATCGAGGATCCGGCGACGCTGGACGTCCTTCGGCAGATTAAGCTTCGAATCCGCTCGATGTCGATGATTCACGAAAAGCTGTTGAAGTCCGAAAACCTCGACCGGATCGACTTCAAGGAATTCCTCCAAGACCTGGCCATCCACTTGTTCCAATTTTTCCGGGTCGAGGCCTCCCTGGTCGGCCTGAAGATCGAGGCCGAGGAGGTCTGCCTCCCGCTCGAGGCGGCCGTCCCCTGCGGTTTGATCGCCGGAGAAGCGCTGTCCAACGCCTTGAAACATGCCTTCCCGGAGGAGCGGCGCGGGGAAATCGTCGTCACTCTGAAGCGCTTGACGCCGGATGAAATCGTCCTGAGCGTCTGCGACGATGGGGTCGGACTCCCGGCCGATGTCGAGATTGCCTCGGCCGAATCCATGGGCTTGACGATCATCAACTCGCTCGTCGAGCAGTTGGACGGGCGGCTGGAGCACCTCCCCGGTCCGGCCGGCGGATCGGAGTTCAGGGTGACCTTCAAGTCCCCCGCCTGCTGACAATTCTTTTACAATCCTTTTTCCATTTGATGACAAATCCCGGCGGGTCGCGGTGTATTTTGGGTGTGGAGGTAACATCATGACAACCAAACACGCTCAGAACGCCAAACGAACAGCCGGGAGAACGATTCTGCTCGGCCTGGTCTGTGGATGTTGTTTCCTGGTTTTCGCCCGGGGAAGCTCGCCTCTCCCTGAAGGCCGGGCGGCCGGGAATCCCGTCTCCTCTTTGATCAAGGCCCTCGAAGTCGGCCGGCCGGTCGCCTTCCGTGGCTTGACGATCGTCCCGGTTTACCGGTTCGACCGGGCCAAGTCCCGGGATTTCGCCTTCCTGGACGAGGCCGTGAAAAACGGCTGGATCGAGATCACCGAGATCGAGGGGGGACGGGTTCCCCAAGTCAAGATCTCCAACCTCTCGACCAGGACCATATTTCTTCTCGGCGGGGAAATTCTTACCGGGGCCAAGCAGGACCGCATTCTGGCCTCGGACGTTCTTTTGAGGCCCGGGACGAGAAACCTGGTTGCCCCTGTCTATTGCGTAGAGCACGGCCGCTGGACGGCGGCGAGCCCGGCTTTCTCTTCCAAGGGCAACCTCGGGACCTTTGAGCTTCGGGCCAAGGCCCAGGAAAAAAGCGGCGGGGCCCAATCGGAGATCTGGGACAGTGTGGCCGCCCAGAACGCCAAGGTCGGCGTGGTTTCGCCGACCGGCGCATACCAGGATGCCTATGAACACGAGGGAAATAAGGCCCAAATCGAGGAGATCGAGAAGAAAATGGCGGCGGTCCCCCGCCTGATGACGGACACCATCGGGGTGGTGATCGGGTTGTCGGGCCGAGTCATCGCCGCGGATCTTTTCGCCGATCCGGAGATGTTCCGGGCGCAATGGCCGAAGATCCTCAGGTCGTCGGCTCTTTCGGCCCTGGCCGAGCGGTCGGAGACAGGATTGAGCCGGGAAACGGCAGCCGGCTTTCTCAAGGCCCTGGCAGGCCGTTCCTTCCAGGTCAAAAAAGCCCTCGACCTGGGGCAGGAGCATTCCTGCCTCGACGGGGCCATCAACGTGCAGGCCCTGGTCCTGGGTCAGGACGTGATCCATCTGGCTGCGTTCCCCCAGGCCAAGGCCGCGGCCGAAAAAGAGCCCGAATCCCGCCTTCGGGTCATTCGGGACGAAATCGGGTTATAATCAATCGTCATGGGCGCATTGGGAAGAGCAAAGCCGCTTCGGCTGCTGTTTTTGGCCGCCGTTGTTCTTCCCTGCCTCGTCCTGGCCGTCCTGGCCTTCCGGTCCATCGAGCGGGAGGACGTGATCCTCGAGCGGCGTCTCCAGTCGACGCTCGAAGCGGAACTCGTTCATGCCGTGTCTCTTCTCCAGGACGAGCTTGGACGGATCCAGGAGGATCTTGGACGGACGGCGCCGGCCGAGACCGGAATGAATCCGAAGGATGTCCTGGCCGCCTGGAAAAATGGATCTTCACTCGTCGGCGCACCGTTCGTCCTCTCGGCGGATTTCCAAATTCTATGGCCGACGCGTGATTCCTACCTGGCCGGAAGCGACCTGGACTTTCTCAACTGGAATCGGGAATTCGTCACAGACCTTGCTCCCACGCCCGTCTATGAAAATGCCGCCCTGGCCTTCAAGGACAGGATCGCCGACCCGGGAC
>JAFGEN010000354.1 GCA_016931595.1 Candidatus Aminicenantota bacterium
CGCGGTTTGTCGACGATTCGGACGCAAGGGACGGTCAAGGGACGGAGAGCGCTTCCGGCCGAACCGAACGCCTCCGGTGGAAGAAGCTGAAGGAGCGTCTGGATTCCATGGAAAGCGCCGGCCGCGTTTTCGGCCGAAACTGAAACGGCCGCCGGCGTCACCGAAAGCTCATAACCCTCGGGACCCGCATCCGGCCCGCCGCCGCGGCTGAGAAAGACGATCGGCGTCGATTCAACCGGCGGAGCGTCGGAAACCGAAAGCTCGAGGCCGAAGACGGTCCGCAGGCGATCCGCCAGAAACCGTCCGGCGGCGGCGAATTCCGCCTCCCCTGCCGGCACCGCGATCCGCCGGGCCGAAGAAAGGGCGAAGGCCCCGGCCTGGCGTTGAACGAGAAGAGGTTTGGGAATGATCGTTTGCTCCGGCGGCAGGGCGCGAGGCGCCTCGACGGGCGAGGGCGCGGCGCAAGCCGACCAGACAACCGCCAGCCCGGCGGCCAGGACCGCGGCGGCGATGAATGCGCGGTATTTCTTCATGGGGGCCCTCCTTCGGAGGATTCGGACGGATTGTATCACCGGACTCCCGGTCCGGGAAATCGATTGCATTTCCCGGCAAGTTGAATATAATAATAATATTAGTCGTATGACTAATTATTTTAGTCATGGAGAATCCTGATGCTCGAACCTTTGCTCAATTCGGATATCAAGGAAAAAACTCTCCTTTTCATCTGGGCCAACGGAGAATCCTTCCCCCGGGAAATCGCCCGGACGTTCGGTTTCAACCTCCGGGCGGTTCAATATCAACTGAAAAATCTGGAAGAAGGCGCCGTCCTCTACAGTAAGCTGAAAGGGAAGGTTCGGCTCTATGGGTATAATCCACGGTATCCCTTCCGAAAGGAACTGACCGCCCTGCTGGACAAAGCATTGATGTTTTACCCCGAGAGCGAGCGCGCCCGGATCGTTCCCCTTCGCCTCCGTCCTCGGCGGGCGGGCAAGCCGTTATGAGCGTCCCCAAACTCAAAGAAATCTCCCTTGCTCAACTGGCAGCCTTCGTCTCTGATCATCTGAACCGAAACGGCATCGAAGCCGTGTTGACGGGCGGCGCCTGCGTCTCCCTTTATACTCGAAACGCCTATGCGTCCTTCGACCTCGATTTCGTACTCGTTTCATTCGAGAAGAAACGGTTATTGAAGAAGGTCATGGAAGACATCGGCTTTCGCTTGGAGAGCGGTTGTTTCAGACATCGGGAGACGCCGTTTTTTATCGAATTTCTTCCCCCGCCTCCCTCGGTCGGGGAAGAGCCGGTCAAAGAGATCTCGACGATCGAAATGCATGGAAAAACGCTCAAGCTCTTATCTCCCACGGATTGCGTCAAGGACCGTTTGGCGGCTTTCTATCACTGGAACGACCGGCCTTCGCTGGACCAAGCTCTTCTCGTGGCCTTGAATCAAAAATGCGACGTCGACGAGATCGGCCGTTGGTCGTCGGCGGAAAACATGAAGGAGAAATTCGAGACTTTTCGCTCCCGGTTGAGAAAAAGCCGGTCCCAAAAACAGGATTAGTCGAGCGGCAGGGCGGCCAGGCTCCAGGGGTCCACCCGGCTGTCGAGGACCCGGACGCTCCAATGCAAGTGCGGCCCGGTCGAGCGGCCGGTGCTTCCGACCTCGGCAATGATGTCGCCCTTGGCCACACGGTCTCCCCTTTTCACCCGCAGCTTGGAGAAATGGCAGTAATAGGTAAAGACACCAAGGCCGTGGTCGATGATGACAGTCTTGCCCGAATAGTAGAGCCCCGTGGCCAGGACGACCCGGCCGGAGTTGGCCGCTCGGGCCGCGGTCCCGGCCGGGGCGGAAATATCCACTCCCGAATGGGTCGAAGCGATCCGGCCGTTGTATATCCGCTTCTGGCCGAAGTTCGGAAATGGCTCGAAACCAGGAAGCGGCGAGACGAAAGGCCCCGATCCCAGCCACGAAGGCGAAACCGCGGCCAGGAGATCGGCGACCAGAACGGATTCACGCCTGATCCGCTCGGCCTCCTCCGGCGGCGGGTTGACCATGCCGGGGGCGACGGTCAGCTTCGTTTGGGGGAAGTCGCGCGGCTCGACGACGAGCTTGTGGAAGAGATTCTCCCGGGAGCCGTCGCGCCTTTCGACGCCTATCTCCATGAAATAAGCCTGGGGCTTGGCTCCGTAATCAATCCCAAGGAGGGCCGTCCCGGTCCCGGCGTCGAAATCGAATCTCCGCTTCTGGGTCCGCAGCCGGACGTCGATGCGTCGGACCGTCGGGTCGTTCCTGGATTTCACCAGGATGACCTCGCCCGGCTGAAGGGCCCGGCAGGTGAATTCCAAGGCGACTCCGGGCACATGAAAGGTCCGCAAGGCAGGCGCATCCTGCCCGCCGAAGGCCGGAGTCAACAACAAAACGACCGCCGCCCAGATGCTTTTTCGGCCTATTTTTAGATCGATCATTGTTTTCTTATGATAACAAAAGAAATTCCGGTCAGAAAAAAAACGACAAGGTCACCGACCGGCGGTCGCGGCCGGCGTCGAGCGAAACCCGGAGGGAGTTTCCGCCCCTGTTCAGGGCGTTGAGCGCTCGGGCGGTGAAATACCCGACCAGCGAGCCGGCCACCGCGTCGGAAGGCCAATGCTTCCGGTCGTGAACCCGGTAGACGGCGGCCAACCCCGCGGCTGTATAGGCCAGGGCGTCGATCCAGAACGACTCCGAATTCGCGGCGATCGTCGCGGCCACGGCGAAGGCCCCGGCCGCGTCTCCCGAGACGAATGACGCGTAGCGCCCCTTAAACGAGAAGGGATGGTACGAGGCCGGTCCTTCCCCGGCGTAAGGCCGGGCCCGGCCGACGACGATCTTGATCGCCGTGACCATGGCCGAGGCGGCCAGAAAGCTTTCGAAACCGACCAGAGCGGTCTTCCGGACAGACCGGGAATCGAAGATCTCTCCCCCGCCGTAGAGGACCGCCAAGAAGGCCGTGAGATATCCCCCGTTCCCGATTTTCGAGATGACCGGGGAGGCATCCATCGACGCCTCGGTCTTCCCGTCCTGGATCCAGTCGAAGAGATCGCGGTCGAAGGCCAGAAACAGTCCGGTCGCGCCCGCGGCCGCGGCCAGGGTCAGAAAATCGTTGCCGTCCCAGCGGATGGGAGCGGTCCAGGCGGTCCAGCAATCGGCGGGAATCCGGCCCAGGTATCTTCCATTGAGCCGCCAATCGAGATTCTCCGGCAGGTCCTCGAACGCTCCCTCCGCCGGTATAAGGCCGGCCCAAAAGATCATGGCCGTCAACACGACCGCCGCCGTCCGCCGACTACGCATGCGGTCCTCCTACCAACGATTCGATGGCGGTGACAGCCCGGCCTGTCGCCCCCTGGAGCGAGGTCAAGATTTCCTTGGCCTTTCGGCCCATACCGGCCATCGCCTCCAGGTCGGCGAAGCTGAAAAAGGAGGCGATTTCCTCGGGAGTCCGGACGGTCTTCGCCCCTCCGCCGAGTTCAAAGGTTTCAGCCAGGACGGCGAAATTGTTCATGTGCGGTCCGAAGATGATCGGCTTCGCATAAAATGCCGGCTCCAGGAGATTTTGCCCGCCCCAGGGAACCAAGCTTCCTCCGACAAAGGCCAGGTCGGCCACGGCATAGGTCCGGGCCAGATCTCCGATGGCGTTCAGAAGGAGCACATCCCAGCCGGTCGAAGGATCGAGCCCCGATCTCGTCTGGACGGCGAGGCCTTTTCCCGATTCCGCCTCGCGGAAGCCGGCGAATTTCTCCGGGTGCCGGGGAGCGAGAATCAACCGGAGACCGGGGCGGCCGCGACGGGCGATTCTGAAGGCCTCCAGGAGGATAGGCTCCTCGCCGGGATGGATGCTCCCGGCAACGATGACCTTGTCCCCGCTCTGAATCCCGAGTTCACGTTTGAAGGCCTCCAGCTCCGCGGCCGAAAGCGCGGGCAGGCGGGTTTCGCATTTGAGGTTGCCCGAGGTCCGGATTTTTTCCGGACGGACGCCGAGCGTCTCCAGGCGGTCCCGGTCGAGCTCCGTCTGGACCAGGAACCGGTCGACGCGGCCCAGGAGCCGAAGGGCCAGCGGCCTGATGCAGCGCATTCTGGAAAACGTCCGGCCGGAGATCCGGCCGTTGACCACGAGAACCGGACAGCCGCGCCGCCGGGCTTCCCGCAACATCCGCGGCCAGTATTCGGATTCGACCAGAACCAGGAGGGAGGGCCGGAATCGGGAGAAAACGCGCTTGACCGAAAAACCCAGGTCGAAGGGAACGAAAAAGAGGTGGTCGGCGCCCCGGATGGTCCGGCGGGCGGCGGCGTAGCCCGTGTTGGTCAAGACGGAACACCCGATCTCCCAATCCGGATGGGCGTCCCGGACCGCTCCCACCAGGCTTTGAAGGGAGAGGACCTCGCCGACGGATACGGCATGGATCCAGAGGAACGGCCGCTTGCCCCCGGGCCGTGGAAGATCCAAGCCAAGCCGCTTTTTCAAATGGAGCGGCTGCCCCTTCCGGACCCGCAGCCGCAGCCAGTAGGCCGGCAGGATCGCCGCCAGGGCGAGGATCATGAGCAGGTCATAGAGGACAAACACGATTGTCAGAATATACCGGAATCGCAGACCGTTTTCCAGGCGGTTATCGTTGACTCCCAAGAAGCCGCCGATGGGCGGAGAAATCGTTGACGGCAATCCCGGCAAACGACGGATAGACCGAAAGCTCGCCCGCCGTTTGCGCCATGGCAAGCTTTAACAGATCCCCCCCGAGAAGGGCGAAGCTGACCGCCGCCGACGGAATTTCGGGAGCCAGGTAGACCGGCCACCAGAACGAGGCCTTCCCGGTGTCGCTTAACCTTCCCTGAAGGTCGGCCGCCGCCGAAGGCTCCAAGACATTGATTGTCATCTCCTCCGCCGCGCCCGAAAGGCAGATAAAAAACGGCGCGTTGGGGAAGGAAAAGGGGTCGGGCGCAGGTGCGCCGCGAAAGGTGAAAACCCTTTCGCCCTCGACGGGCCGGGTTTCCAGGCCCACGTAGATTTTCTTGCCGGTTCGCGAAGCATAGGCCAATTCGCCCACGGCCTGGGCCATGATTCCCTCCACTCCCCCCGTCGAAGTCCGGCGTACGCCCACGTTCACCCGGTCGCAAAGATCGATGACATGCTCGTAAACCGGCTTGGTCCGGCCGGAGAGGTCGGCCGACATGACACCGCCCGAGGAAGGCTCGACCTGGTCGAACCAGGACGGGATATCCACGCCGAACGAAAGCCGTCCGGACCGGGCCAGGCCGGCGGCATCGGAGAGGATTCGGAGATACTGGGCCAGGATATCGCCCCGCTTGGAGGCGTAGAATCCCGGAAGAAGGTGGGCTTCGATGTCCAGCTGAATTCCCGAAAACCGGGCTTGGGCCGCGACCCTCGAATTGAAATCGATGATGCCCTTGATCGCATTTTTCACAAACGCGTGATTGCGGGAAAGGGCGAGTTCCTTGTCCCCGAGCAAGGCTGCCGTTTCGATGCCCTTCTGCCGAAGGAGCATCATCAGGCCGCCCATCTCGGTCTCGTCGAAGGCGAACGAACCGAATTTGAACGGAATATTCATATAAATCAGGTTGATGCCCTCCGCGGCCAAGTGGGTCAGGAGGGCGTTTTGCTCGGCTCGGGAGGACATGACCTGTTCGGTATTCCAGACCCAGGCCGCTGTTGCGTCCGTTCGGGGCTTGGGTGGTTCGACGGGCAGGGAGTCGGGATGATTGGCTAGGGCCAAACCCTTGACTTCGAGCCGGTAAGCCCCAGGGGAAACGAATTCGATGACGAAGGTGCCCAGGTTCTTCCGGTCGAGGCCGCCGGGCAGGGCCTCCAGGGGAATGGCGGCCAGCTGCCAATGGGGCTCGATTTTCTTGGAGGGGACAAAAGAGGCGATCGGTCCGATTGCGACCGAATCTTCGCGCTTCTGCCAAGCCGCGTCGGCCAGCTTGATGTTGGCCTCGGGTCCGGCTGCGGTTCCCCTGACCCAGAAGACAAGGTGGCTGAACAAGCCTCCGTTGAGATACTCCCGGGTCAACGGTTCCCCGTTGGTTTCGATCAGATGAACCCAGGCGCCGCACCACCCGTCCTTTTCCCGCTGGGCGGTCAGAACCATACTCTCCATTCCGTCGGTCCCCGGCCCGACCTCGAGCTGGGCCGTACTCGGGGCTCCCTGGAAGGCGCCGAAATTGCCCCCGAGCGAGTGGGGCGGAGGCGTCACGAAGTTGGAAACGAGAAAATAATCCCCGTTGAACGCGGCCGGTTTCGACCCTCCCTTCCGGCCGGACCGGATCTCTTTCGAAAGAAAGCGGATGTTCAGGACGTCCCCCGACGCCTGCCGGACCATTGTCAGTTCACCGCCCCGGATCGCTTCGGCCGAGCTCAAGCCCCAGTCCAGGGGACTGACGGCGGATGAAAGGCTGAGTTCCTTTTTCTGGGGGGGTTCGCCTCCGGAGGCGGGAACGACGGGCAACGCATTCGCGAGAAAAAAGACAATCAACGGAACCGAGATGACGGCTTTTCTCATTATACCGGTCATCATAGGGGCAGGGAGGAAAATCGCAATCGCCTTTTGGGGTGAGAAGGGGGACGATTCCCGGGACCTCAGGGCGTGGGCCCGGATTCTTCCTCCGAAACGAGCTTGCGGTGATAGGTCGCGTTGTGAAAAGCGATGCCGGCAAACGACGGGTAGAGGGACAGCTCGGCCGCCGTTTCCAAGGCCACCCGACGAAGTTTGTCCGGGCCGTGGAAAATGAAGCTGATTGACGAGCCCGAGACCAGGGGGACATGGAATACAGGCCACCAAAAGGCGGCCGGCCCCCCGCCTCCCCTTCCCAGCTCTTCTTGGAAAACAGCCGCCTCGGCTGCGGCCAGAAGGGTCAAGGTCGGCTCCGGACCGGAGCCGGAGATACAGATGTAAGCTGGCGCCTTCGGAAGGGCGTCCGGCCGCAGGGCCGGCGCCCCGCGGAAGGTGAACAATCGCTCGTCGTCAATGGGAGCGGTTTCAAGTCCAATGTAGACCTTTTTCCCGACCTTGGCGGCATAGGCTAGCTCTCCCGCGGCCTGGGCGATGGTCCCGTTGAGGCCCGAAGATGTCGTCCGATAATCCATCAGGGTAACTTGATCGCAGATGTCAATCAAGTGTTCATAGACCGGCTTCGTCCGTCCGCCGTAAGTTGTGGTCAGGACGTCCTCGGAGTATTCGTTGACCGCATCGAACCAGGGGGGGGTGTCCGCCCCGAACGTCAAGTCGGCCGACCGGGCGAGACCGCCCGCCTCGGCCAGGATCGAGATGAAATTCTTCAAGAGAATCCCTCGAGCGCGGCTGTTGAAACCGATGCAGAGATACGGCTCGATATCGACGTGGATCCCCGAAAATCGGGCCGGTTCCGGCACCCGGCCGTTGTACGAAATGATGTCGTCAATCGTCTTGCGGACGAAGGCATGGTTCTCAGCCAGGACGAGCGTTTTATCGCCGAAAAGGGCGTGAGTCCGAATTCCCCTTTCGAACAGCCTCTCGACCAGGGGAGCCAGAAGTGAATCGTCCAGGACGACTGCCCCGGACCGGTACGGCAGGGACAGATGGACGAGATCGATCTTTTCCCGGGTCAGGTGATCCAGAAGCATCAACAGTTGCTCATTCGAACGGCAGACATCCTCGGTGTTCCAGACCCAGGTCGCCCGCGACGGCGTGACGGGCGGAGGAGGAGCCGAAGGCGGAGCCTGGCCTGGATTGGCCAAGGCCAGCCCTTTGACCTCGATCCGGTGGGATCCGGGAGTCGTGACTTCGAAGACAAGCGAAGCCAAGGCTCGGCGATCGAGGTTTCCGGGCAAGGCTGAAAGCGGAATGACGGCCAACTGCCATTCGGTTTCGATCCTCCCTCGGGGAAGGAATGAGGCGACCGGCCCGACCGCCGCCGCATCGTCCCTTCGAAACCAGGCAGAATCCGCAAGCTTGAGTGTCACCTCGAGGCCGGGGACGTCGCTCCTGACCCAAAAAACGAGGAAGGAGAACGGGTCGGTATTCAAAAACGCCCGCGTTTCCTGTTCCCCGAACGTGTCGATAAGATGGATCCAGGCTCCGCAGAATCCCTCCTCCCCTTTCAGCGTTGAAATCACGAGAGCGTTCCGGCCCTCGGTCGTCGTCCGGACCTCAGCTGCGGCCGCGCTCGGCGCCCGGGAAAAGGACCCGACCCCTCCCCCGAGGGTGTTGGGAGGCGGAGAGTCGAAATTCGAGATTAAGAAATAATCGCCGTTGAAGACCTCCGGCCTGGTTCCCGGCGTCGAAATGGTCCGGAAAATATCGGAGAAAAAATGGACGGTCAGAATCTCCCCTTCCGCCTTTCTCACGGCCGAAACACGGCCGAAACGGATCGCCCCGGCTGAATCGAGCTCCCAATCCTTGAGGGAGATCTTCATGGATAGACGGCGCGTCGCCTCGGCCGCGGCGACCGCCTGGCCGCGGCCTTCCGTCGGAGCCGGTCCTGCCCCGCCTGTGAAGACCAGGAAGAGCAAAGCCAGGACTGCGGGGCGGAATTCCCGAAACGAATTCATGTCCACATCACATATCCTAATGATTTTCCCGCCCATTTCAACATCCAGGTATGATCCCTTTTTTCTGACTCTGATCGGAGAAAATAAAGAGATTCGCTGGCAATCTCCCCTTCTTTCTGGTATACTCCGTCCGAAAATTAATGAATGAGACTCTAAGTTCAAAGGAACAATGACGATGGCTGACGAAACGAAGCCCGAAGACGGAAAAACCGCCAAGCGGAAGAAAATCAACAAGCTGCCGGTCGCCGAAATCGACGCCAAGCTGGCCGCCGCCGGTTCGGCCCAGGGCGGCTTCCGTTCCCGGTACGCTAAACAGCTGCAGCTGCGCAAAAAAGCCCTCGGGAAGTAATCCCTCATTTTCCGTCCCGCTGTCCCGGCTTTGGCGTCCGTATTCCCCTCCTACCACGCCGGTCCAAGTTTCTTTTCCCCCTCTTCTATGGTAGGATATTGCAAGAAAATAAAGGAGATATAACGTGTTGACGAAAGAGAAAAAAACCAAGATCGTCACCGACCACCGGGTCCATCCCGCCGATTCGGGCTCGGTCGAAGTCCAGGTCGCCCTGCTCAGCGAACGGATCACCGCCCTGACCAAGCACATGGTCGCGTTCAAAAAAGACCACAGCTCTCATACGGGCTTGATGAAAATCGTCAGCCAGCGGAAACGTCTGCTGATCTACCTGAAGCGGGAAGACCCCGCCCGGTACGAGAAGCTGATCCAGAAGCTCGGACTGCGCAAGTAAGCGCGACCGGTACTCAACCGACATGTCACACACCATCAGTCTTGAAATCAATCACCGCACCTTGTCCATCGAGCTCGGCAAGATGGGCAAACAGGCCGACGGTTCGGCGTTCGTCCGCTACGGTGAAACGGTTGTTTTCGTCGCCGTGACTTCAAAGAAGGAAGCCCGGGAAGACCGACCGTTCCTCCCTCTGGTCGTCGACTACCGGGAAAGCACGTACGCCGCCGGTAAGATTCCCGGAGGCTTTTTCAAGCGTGAAGGCCGCCCCACGGAACGGGAGATCCTTGTCTCCCGGCTGATCGACCGGCCGGTCCGATCGCTGTTTCCCGACGGCTATCACAACGACACCCAGATCGTCGCCCTCCTGTTTTCGGCCGACCTCGAAAACGAGCCCGACACACTCGGCCTGATCGGGGCTTCGGCCGCCCTCTACTTGTCCGACATCCCCTTTACCACCCCGTTCGGGGCGGTCAAGGTCGGCCTGGCCGACGGCAAGTACATCATCAACCCAACGGGCAAGGAACTCGAATCGAGCCCCCTCAACCTCCTCGTTGTCGGGACCGAGGACGGCGTGTCGATGATCGAGGCGGGGGCCAAGGAAGTCGACGAAGAGACGATGATGGGGGCGATCGAGGCGGCCGTTGAACCGATCCGCCTGATCATCAAGGCCCAAAAAGACCTCTACGATAAGCTCGGCGTCACCAAGCGGAAATTCGAGCCCAAACTTCTGAATGAAGCCAAGCTGGCCGAAATCGAGGCCAAGATCGGGTCCGCCCTTCACCAGGCCATTCAGACGCCCGGCAAGAAAGCCCATGACGCCGCCGTCGATGCCGTTCAGAAAGACCTCCTCGCCGGTATTCCCGAAGAGAACGAGGACGAACGGAACGAAGCCAAGGCGCTGTTCGAGAAGATCTATGAACAATTCGCCCGGCGGATGATCCTCGACGAGGGTCACCGGGTCGACGGCCGAAACTTTGACGACATCCGGCCGATTTCAATCGAAGTCGGGCTGCTGCCCCGCACCCATGGATCCGCTCTGTTCACCCGGGGAGAAACCCAATCCCTGGCCATCATCACCCTGGGCACGGTCCAGGACGCCCAGCGGCTGGACGGACTGGGCGAGGAAGTCCAGAAACGGTTCATGCTCCATTACAACTTCCCGCCGTTTTCGGTCGGCGAAGCCGGTTTCCTCCGCGGCCCCGGCCGCCGCGAGATCGGCCACGGCGCCCTGGCCGAGAAATCCATCCTCCCGGCCATCCCGGCCGAGGAGCAGTTCCCCTACACCGTCCGGATCGTGTCGGAGATTCTCGAATCGAACGGCTCGTCCTCAATGGCCACCGTCTGCAGCGGCGTGCTCGCCCTGATGGACGCGGGTGCGCCGCTCAATTTCGTTCCCGCCGGCATCGCCATGGGCCTGGTCAAGGAAGGCGACCGGCATGTCGTCCTGACCGATATCGCCGGGATCGAAGACCACTTCGGAGACATGGACTTCAAGGTCGCCGGGTCGGAAAAAGGCATCACCGCCATCCAGGTCGACCTCAAGCTCGACTCCATTCCCCTGTCCATCTGCCGGGAAGCGCTGGCCAAGGCCAAAACAGCCCGTCTGAAGGTCCTGGCCAAGATGAAGGAAGCGCTTCCCCAGCCAAGGACCGAGATATCGCCGTACGCCCCCCGAATCCTTTTCCTTTATATCAACCCGGAAAAGGTCGGAGAGGTCATCGGACCCGCCGGCAAGATCATTAAAAAGATCGTCTCCACAACCAAGGCCAAAATCGACATCGACGAGACGGGCAAAGTCGTCATCGCCTCGGCCGACATGGAAGCGGCCGAACGGGCCAAGCAAATGATCCTCGACTTGACGGCCGAGGCCGAAGTCGGTCAGACATACACCGGCAAAGTCGTCCGGATCGAGGAATACGGCGCCTTCGTCGAGATCATGCCCAACCTCGTCGGACTGATGCACGTTTCCGAGATCGCACCCTATCACGTCCGGAGCGTCAGCGACGTGCTTCATCTCGGAGACGTCGTCACAGTCAAGGTCCTAACGATCGAGGACAACCGCATCCGGCTGAGCATGAAAGCGCTCAATCCGGACGCCGCCCCCCCTGAGGGATATGAGTCCCAGGGCGGTTCCGGCAACCCGAATCCGCATCCGCCCCGGTCCGACCGCGACCGCGGGCGAGGCGGCAGAGGCGGCGGCCGGGGCCGATACTGAGCGTCCGGCCGGACATCCGGCCCGCCCGAATTACGGCGGCCGGAAGGAGGATCATGCGCCTGCGCGGGGGTTTTACCCTGACCGAGCTTCTGGTCACCGCCGCGATCCTGACCGTCCTGGCCGGGGTTGCCATCCCCGTCGTTAAAACGGCCGTCCAGCGGGACCGGGAGCTGGAATTGCGCCGGGCCCTCCGCCTCGTCCGCGAGGCGGTCGATTCCTTCAAGAAAATGGCCGACGAGAACCGGATCGAATACGACGAAGACACCGACGGTTATCCCCCGACCCTCGAGGTCCTGGTCGAAGGAGTCGAGCTGAAAGAGGAAGCCGAAGGCTCGGAAAAGGGCAAAGGGGAAAAGATCATCAAGTTTCTCCGCCGGATCCCCGTCGATCCCATGACCGGAACCAAGGACTGGGGCCTGCGGTCCAGCCAGGATGAGCACGACTCGATCTCCTGGGGCGGCGAGAACGTCTTCGATATCTATACCAAGAGCCGCCGGACCGCCCTCGACGGCTCGAAATATGCGGACTGGTGAGGAAGGAGGAGCCCTTGGCCCGGCAACACGAGCGCGGATACACCCTGATCGAGATCATCATCGTTTTCACGATGATCGGCATCCTGGTCGGACTGGCTCTTCCCGAGTATAAGAATGCCGTCCGCAAGGGCAAGGAAGCCGCCCTCAAGGAAGACCTTTTCCAGTTCCGAAAGCTGATCGACCAGTATTACCAGGATAAGGGCCGCTATCCCGCAGCCCTCCAAACCCTGGTCGATGAGGGGTATCTCAGAAAAATTCCGGCCGACCCGTTCACCAACATGACCGATTGGTCCGAGGTCCGGGAGGAGCCGACGGCCGAGGAAATCGAGCCCGGGATGATCCTCGGGATCGTCGATGTCAAATCGGCCTCCGAACTCTCGGCCCTCGACGGGACACCCTACAACACATGGTGAGACATCCGAAGCCCGGCTACACGCTCATCGTCGTCATGGTCGGCATCGCCCTCCTTCTCGTCGGTATGACCATCGCCATGCCCGTCCTTTCGACCCAGGCCCAGAGGGAAAAAGAAGCCGAACTCCTCTTCCGCGGCGGACAGTACGTCGAGGCCGTCCGGTTGTTCCTTCGGAACAATCCCGGCAATTTCCCCGATTCGATCGATGACCTTGTCAAAAAACGCTATCTGCGGAAGGCCTTCCCCGACCCCATGACCAAGGACGGGAAATGGAACCTCATCCTGTTGGCCAACCAACCCGGCGGCCCGGCCGCGCCTCGGAGGAAGCCGCCCACCGGGCGGAGTGGAGCGGGTTCGGCCCGAAGGGAAGCGCCGGGCCCGGGCGCGCGGGCAGGGCAGTCGATGTCCGTCCAGCGGGTCATGATCGTTCCCGCGGACGCTCTCGATTCCGTGGCCGGCCCGAGGATCATCGGCGTTGTATCCGCCTCGGAGAAACAATCGTTCCTGGTCTATGACGACAACGAGACCTACGACTCCTGGCTCTTCTATTACGGCCGGACCAAGGGAGCCAAGCCGGAAATCATCCGGTTTGGGGAGGATCGAAAAAAATGAGCGGCCGGGACGTCCTCATCGTCGCCGGTGAAAAATCCGGGGAAAACTACGGCGCGGCCGTCGTCCGGGAGTTCCACCGCCTTCAGCCCGAAACGGCCTTCTTCGGCGTCGGCGGAACCAACATGTCCGCCGCCGGGGTGGAGATTCTTGTTCCGATGGAGGATCTGGCGGTGATGGGACTGGCCGAAGTGGTCAGGGAGATCCCCAGGATCAAACGAATCCTGAACCGGCTGGCCGAGGAAGCCCAAAACCGCCGGCCGGCCGCGGCCGTTCTGATCGACTCCCCCGATTTCAACCTTCGCCTGGCCAGGCTGTTGAAGCCGCTTGGAATACCGGTCCTTTATTACATCAGCCCGACGGTTTGGGCTTGGAGAAAAGGCCGCCTGGACACGATCCGGGATGTCGTCAGGAAAATGCTCCTCATCTTCCCCTTTGAACAAGTCCTCTATGCCGAAGCGGGGATTCCCCATGCTTATGTCGGTCATCCTCTCCTCGAGCGTCTCCGCGTCCAGAAATTGCGGGAGGAGTTTTTTCAGGAAAACGGGTTGGATCCGGACCGGCCTTTGATCACCCTGCTGCCCGGGAGCCGGAAAGGCGAGATCCAGCGGCACATCGGCCCGCTTCGCGACGCGGCCGACCGACTGCGGGCGGAACGAGGGGCGCAATTCGTCCTGATCGAAGCCGAAGACCTCGACCGCCGGTTCGTGCCCGACCTCCTCGGCGAGGCCGCCGGCCACATCCGCCGGCTTCGGACCGACGCCTACGAGGCCATGGCCGCAAGCGACTTGGTGCTGTCGGCCTGCGGCACGGCGAATCTCGAATCGGCCCTCCTGGGGACTCCGTTGGTCGCCTTTTACCGAATCTCTCCCCTGACCTATGCCCTCGGACGGCCGTTTGTCCGGATCCGGAATTACAGCATTGTCAACATCCTGGCCGGGAAGAAGCTCATCGCCGAGCTGATCCAAAAAGACTTCACCGCGGCCAACCTGGTCCGGGAAGCGGAACGGATCCTGGACGATGAGAACGTCCGGGCGGAAATGAAACTGTATTTCACCGCGATCCGGCAAACCCTGGGCGACGAGCGGGCCTCGGAGAACGTCGCCCGCGAGCTGGCCGCCTTATTGTGAACCGGGCCGCGATGAGGCGGCCGCAAGAGCCTTTACCCGACTGTCCACCGCCGTCTGCATCAGGAACAGGGCGGCCATCGCCCCGTTCAAGACGACGATCATCGCCCAGAAATACAGGTCGAGCCGACGGGCGAACAAGGCGGCGATCAGCAGGACCGCCTGAGTTGAAGACCCGAGGAACGTCCAGAGCCGCATCGGCAGGCGGTTGATCCGCATGAAGAGGCCGGCGTCGACCGATCCGAGGGCCATCGGATCCCGGCTGATTTTCATCTGGAAGGCCGTGTATCCGAGATAAAGGCGGATGAATCCGCGCCGGAATTTTTGTCCGCCCCGGCGCTTGAGCTGGACATATTCCCGCCGGAACGCATTCCGGTCATCGACCTGGGCGGACCTGGCCCCGTGGATGTAGGCCAGGTAGCGGTTCCGGTAATAATCGAAGACGACCGAATGGATGATGTTGCTGGCCGCCGCGGCCAGGACGATCAACCAGCCCCGGAGCGGGTCCGGGCCGGCGCTCATGAAGCCGAAGCCCAGGCCCAGGTAGACCGAAATGCCCACGAAGTAGTCGATCGACCCGTCGATCACCCGGCCCATGTGCGTCCCGTTTTTCTTCAGCCTGGCCAGCTGACCATCGGCGCAGTCGACGACGACGGACAGGAAGAGCAGGACGGCTCCCGCCGCGGCCGAGCCCCAGCCACGTGTGGCGAGGAGAAATCCGCCCGAGATCCCCAGAATCATCGAGAAAATGGAAAGGTGGTTGGGGGTGAAGCTGGTCCGGAAGATCGCCTTGACCAGGAGAAAGGCCAGCGGGCGGAAGACGAACAGGTCGGCCCATTCTTCGACATCCGGACGTTTGAGGGACCGGAAATACTCCAGGTAATAGTCGCGGGGCAGGGCCATCGTCATGCGCGGATCAGCGCCCGGAGGGCGGCCAGCAGTTGATCATCGTCGGCCTGGTCGCGGACCGTCAGCCGGACGAAGGGCCGGCCGCTAAAGCCGAGCTTGCCCGAAGCGTCCTTGATCAGGATGTCGAACTCGTTGAGCAGGATTTCTGACAATCCGGCCGGGGTCCAGGGTGGAAGTATTTCGCAGAGAACGTAATTGGCGTGAGACGGCAGGGCGCGGAGATACGGGATGTCCCGGAGTCCCAGGATGAACCGTTCCCGCTCGAGGACGATCTGGCGGCAGGCCGAACGGAAATCATTCCGGTGCTTGTCGATGACTTGGAGGAAATGCTCGGCGGGCGAGTTGATGTTCCAGATCGAGACTTCATTCCTGATGCGCCGGAGAAGGTCCAAGTCGGAAGAGGCGATGATTCCCAGGCGAAGTCCCGGCACGCCGTAGGATTTGCTGATGCTCTTGACCGCCGTGAGATTGGGCAGGCGGTTGAGCAGGTCGGGCTCGATCAGGGAATGGTCGTCCGAGCCGTCTGCGAAATCCAGGAACGATTCATCATAGATCAGCCGGATCTTCTTCTCGGCCAGGCCTTCGGCCAAGCGGACGGCATCCTGCCGGGGAATGAAGTTACCCGATGGATTGTCGGGATTGATGAGGATGAGGGAGGAGACCTGTTCCCTGGAACAAAAATCCAGAAGATCGTCGGCGGTATAGCGGAAGTCGGGACGGGAAGGCGCAAACGGCTTGATGTTCTCCGGTCCGGCGCAGGCCCGGTATTCGTCGAACGTCGGGACCGGGATCCCGACCGGACCCTCGTCCCCCCGGAAGAGCGCCTTGATCAGCTCGCTGGCGCCGTTTCCGACCAGGATATGCTCGGGAGAGATCTCGAACATCTTGGCCGCCAGAAGATTCTGCACGTTCTGGCCCGAGGGATAATTGGCCACCAGCGTCGGAAAGCTCCGGGCCATCTCGGCGAACATCGCCGGCGTCGGGAAATAGGGATTGACGAGATAGCAGTAGTCCTTGAGCTTCGGGAACCGCCAGTACCCTCCGTAGCGGGCATGGAGGGCCTTGACCTTGGGTTCCCCCTTGGCGAAGAGGGCATGGGCGATATCCAGGTCCTGGAGATCGTCGATCTCGTACCAGAGGCGGCCGCTGACGTCCAGGGCCTTGAGCGCCCCGCGGTCGATGAAGGTCAACAGCTTGAAGACTTCCTCGTAATATTCGTTCAAGCCCTTGGCCTTGATGTAGACATCCAGGAAGGGGAAAAACTTGTCCCGGCAGAAGGCCCGGGAGAGCTTGTAGATGTTGACCGTCTTGTAATATTGGGCCAGTTCGGACTCGACCATCTCCTTCTTCCCAAGGAAGCAGGTGATGTCGTGGTCCTCCCCCAACCGGGTCACCGTCCCGTCCATCCAGGACTCGAACCGGGCGACGACGGCCACGTTCGGAGAGGGGTGGAGGACGGAGTCCCGGATGATGGCCGGCTCGAAGATCAGGTCGCTTTCCAGAAGGATCGAGTCATCCTCCTCCATGGCTTCGCGGGCCAGGAACAGCGAATAGATATTGTTCGTCCGGGCGTAATCGGGGTTGTGGACGTAGGAAACGGAAATCCCGGAGTAGGACGGACCCAGAACCTCCTGGAATTCGTCCGCCCCGTGGCCGGTGACAATCACGGCTTTCCGGATACCCTGGGCTGCCAGCGCATCCAGGGCGTATTCGATCAGACGTTTCCCGTCGATTTTCACCATGCACTTGGTCGAGTTTCGGGTCAATTCGCCCAGCCGCTTGCCCATACCGGCGGCCAGAATAATGGCTTGCATCAGATGTACCTCGTCGTATTATGCGGGCGTATTATCTTAGCGAAACCGTCCTATAAAAGCAAAGGGATTCGACCCCTCTCTGCTTCAATATGCCCGTGCGAAATGGGCCGCGGCCACGGCCGGCTTTCCGCAACAGAGGCAGGGGCCATCCTGGGGGGAGTCGTCTCCCGGCAGGATGACCCGGATGGTGGCCATCGTCTCGGTCTTGATTTTGTCCTCGCATTCCGCCCCGCCGCACCAGGGACTGACGACGAATCCACGCGACGATTCCAGAACCGACTTGAACTCATCGTACGCTTGGACCCGCCGGGTGTTGGCCGTAAGGAAGGTCCCGGCCTGGTCAAAAAGGACCGCCTGGATCTCATCCAGAAGGGCGGGAACCCGGACGGCCAAATCCGCCAGGGGGACGGCCTGCTTGGTCTTCAAATCCCGGCGGACGCAAACGGCCTGGCCGTTTTTCACGTCGCGGGGACCGATCTCGATCCGCAGAGGGATGCCGCGCATCTCATATTCTGAGAATTTCCAGCCGGGGGTGGCTTCCTCCCGGGCATCAAGCTGAACCCGGACCCCGGCCTTCCTCAAGGACTCGGCCGCGGCCTGGGCCGCCGGTAGGACCGTCGTCTTCCAGTCTCCGAACGGGATCGGGATGATGACAACCTGGACCGGGGCGATCCGCGGCGGGAACCGGAGCCCGGAATCGTCGCCGTGGACCATGATCAAGGCCCCGATCGTCCGGGTGGTCATTCCCCAGGACGTCTGCCAGACGTACTGGAGGGTCTGGCTCTGATCCTCGAACTTGATGTCGAACGCCCTTGAGAAGTGCTGGCCGAGGTTGTGGGACGTCCCCATCTGGAGGGCCTTGCCGTCGGACATGAGCGCCTCGATGGCATAGGTCATCTGGGCTCCGGCGAACTTTTCCCGCGGCGTCTTGTGCCCGGCCAGCACCGGGATGGCCAGCTCCGTTTCGCAGAACTCCTTGTACATCGTCAGGATGGATAGGGTTTCCACCTCGGCTTCTTCGGCCGTGGCGTGGCAGGTGTGACCTTCCTGCCAGAGGAATTCCGTCGTCCTGAGGAAGGGCCGGGTGACCTTTTCCCATCGGACGATGTTGGCCCACTGGTTGATCAGGACGGGCAGGTCCCGCCAAGATTTGATCCATTTCGAATACATCGGCCCGATGACGGCTTCCGAGGTCGGACGGACGGCCAGCCGCTCCTCGAGCTCTTCCTTCCCTCCGACCGTGACCCAGGCGACCTCGGGGGCGAATCCCTCGACGTGTTCGGCTTCCTTCTTGAGGAAGCTCTCCGGAATGAATAGGGGGAAATAAGCGTTGACGTGGCCCAGGGCCTTGATCCGCCGGTCCAGCCTTTGCTGGATATTCTCCCAGACGGCATAGCCATACGGACGAATGACCATCATCCCCTTCATCGGGGTGTAGTCGGCCAGCTCGGCCTTTTGAACGATTTCCCCGTACCATCGGGAAAAATCTTCGGTTTTCGGAGTGATCTGCTTCACAAGGCGTTCGTTCGCGCTCACGTTCGTCTCCCGGGGAAAAATGCTGGTTCATTCTAGCTTCGGTCCGGCGTCCTGTCAAATGGCAATCAAAAGGGAAAAGAGACGACGGCGGAAGGTGAGCGCCCGGACGGAGGATATCACCCTTTTTATCACCCTCAGGGGTGATTGACCCCCTTGACGCTTCCCGCGAAAATAGCCACGTCGATAGAAACCATAAGGAAGCGATGACATGGTGACAAAGATTCCGGCGGACAACATGGACCTTCTGGGGCCGAAGAAGCAGGGCTTCACCTTCCCCCTGCCCACCCAGGTCGAAGGGCTGAACGCCAAGGGCCGGGACTTCTCCGAGGAAACCGTCCTGACCTTCATCAGCCACGAGGGTTCCTCGTTCTGCCTGAAAAATCCAATCCAGGTCGGTTCCCGATTGAAAATGATCGTCGACCTCCCGGAACGGCTCGCCGACAATGTCCCCCTTAAGCTCGTCATCCGCGGCCGGGTGGCCAAAATCGAGGCCGTCTCGGGCGGCAACAGCGCCCAGCGGGTGACGCTCAAATTCGACAGCAAATACATCATCAAGCCCGAGGACGCCTAAGATGCCTGAAGACGGAGAAAAACCCGGCTCCCGGACATTCGAGATCGCCCTGCCCGCCCTGATCCAAGGTTTAGATAAGGGCGAGCGCGAATTCGCCGAACAGACCGTGGTGTCAACCATCAACGCGGAGGAAGCCGTCGTCCTCCTTCGGTCGAAAGTCAAGCCGGGAGCCAAGATCCGCCTCTCGCTCCACATCCCCCGGACGTTCTTCCTGGAAAAGCCCCTGGACCTCAATCTGACCGGGACGATTTCGGAGATCCCCGCGCCGGAGAAGGGAGTCCGGGCGAAAGCGGCGGTCCGCGTCCGCCTGGACGATCGGTTCAGCATTCTCCCCGCCTCAGTATAAGGAATCTCCGCGGCCGGTCCCCCTCTTTCTTGACTTCCTCATCTTCGTCGGATAGGATTACCTCGAAATCGATGAACCCTCATTCTACGATTCAGGGGTCAACCCTATGACAAAAAAAACCGCTCCGGCCCAAGCCGCCAAGAAGACCTCCGTTCTCCTGTATTGCCCCTCGGACCTGATCCTCGCCGGGATCCTGAAGTCCCTGGAAACCGACGAGCAGATCGAGGTTGTGGCGGTCGAGAAGGGAACCATCGATTCCTTCATGGGGGCCATCCGCCGCCTTCGTCCCCAGGTCATCCTGTTCACCAGCGCCGAAGCGATGCCCAACATGCGGGAGATCTGCAAGGCCATCCGGGACATCTCCCGGGACCAGATCAAGACGCAAATGCTGCTGCTGGGCAACATCCCCTCCCATGAGGAAATCGTCAGCCTGATCAATGTCGGGGCCCGCGGTTATTTCGACCTGAACGACCCGTCCGGCCAACTGCCCGAGGCGGTCCGGGTTCTGGCCAAGGGCGAGATCTGGCTGCCCAGGGACAAGATGTCCAGCATCATGGATCGGATCATTTCCGTCGTCGGCCGGGAGATCAAGGAAAAGACGCTGGACCAGCTGACGCCGACCGAGTTCCAGGTCCTCAAGCTCATCGGCCAGGGCAAGTCCAACGACGAGATCGCCACGACCCTGTTCATCAGCAAGAATACCGTCCGCTCCCACATTAAAAGCATCTACGCCAAACTCGACACCCACAGCCGTCTTCAGCTCGCTCTTTACGCGATCAATTCGGCTCTCTTCTGATCACGAGGGAAAGGATCATGGCCATGCGTACGAAATCCTCCGCCAAAGCCGCTGCCTCCCTCGTCTCCGCTCAAATCGCCCGGAGAAGAGAAGGCCGCTTCGAGATGCCCCTGTCGGCCGACGTCCGGGGGTCCCTTCCCCGCGGATCGACCTTCCAGGAAACGGCGAAAATCCGGAACATCAGCTCGACCGGCGCCTACCTCTACCTCCAGGCGGCGGTCATCGTCGGAACCAAGCTGACGCTGGCCATTTCGCTGCCGGCAAGAGCCACCGGCGGAAAGCCTCTCCGGTTGAAAATAGCCGGTTCCGTCGTCAGGATGGAAAAGGCCCGCAAGACCTCCCGCAAGCTGGGCGTCGCCGTCCGGTTCGCCAGGGAATACCGGTTCGTCGCCGCGCCGACGCGGTCCTGACCCGGTTCGAATGCTCCGCGTCGCCCTGACCGGAGGCATTGCCTCGGGGAAGTCTGTTGTCGCCGAAATCTTCCGACAACGCGGATTCCATCTTTTCTCGGCCGACCGCGCCGGCCGCGACTTCATGGCTCCCGGCGGCCCGGCATATTCCCCGATCGTCGAAAAATTCGGGCCGTCCATTCTGGCCGGCAACCAAACCCCCGGGGCCCCCATCGACCGGTCCGCCCTGGCCGCGATCCTCTTCTCCGACTCCGAAGCCAAGCGGTTCGTAGAGGGCGTGGTTCATCCGCTGACGATCGCAGCCATGAAGGCGGCGGCGGCCCGCCTGGAAGCCGAAGGCCGGACGGACGTCTTCGTGGCCGAATCCGCCCTGACCGTCGAAGCCGGCCTGGTCGAGGCTTTTGACCGGATCATCGTCGTCCACTGCGACACGGAGACCCAAGTCCGCCGGCTGATGGACCGCGACGGAATCGGGCGCGAAGCGGCCCTGGCCCGGATCCGGACCCAGAAGCCGGTCGAGGAAAAGCTCCGGTTCGCCGATTTTGCCGTCGATTCGTCTGGGGAGATGGAAGAAACGATCGCCCGGGCTGAGGCCGTCGCCTCGCTTCTCTTGGATGAAGCCCGGGCCGGCCGGTTCAACCCTTAAGGGCGGCGGCCAGGAGCGGAATCAGGATTTCGTGGGGTCCGACGAAGTAATATCCCTTTCCCTTTTTACCAAGCGGCCTCCGGACGACGTTTTCGGCCGGCCGGTAATGCTTGATGAAATCGAACACCGCCGTGGAGAATCCGTCCAGGCGGCCGCCCCCGTTGCGGATCAGGGAAACGGCCTTGAGGAAGACCTCGGGCAGAATGACGGCCGAACCGACATTGAGGAATATCCCTCCGCCGTCCAGCCGCCGGACTTCCCCGCAGAAAAGATGAAAATCGCGGAGCGATGCGGCCCCGATCGCTTCGCCGCTCGCCTCCGGATGCATGTGGATGATGTCGGTCCCGATCGCCACATGGACGGTGACTGGAATCCCCAGCTGGTGGGCGGCACCGAGAAGGCTCCACTTTTTGTAGGGGAAGCGGGAGCGGGCGATCATCCGGCCGACGGATTCGCCCAAGCCCCGGCCCTCGGCCGCACCCTCGACGATCGCCCGGTTCAGGAAAGTTCCCGTCTCGGCGGCCATCCCGAACCGCCCGTCCCGGATTTGGGCGGCGACGTCCTCGGAGGTCTGCCCGGCAAAGGCCAGCTCGAAGTCATGGATGATCCCGGCTCCGTTGAGCGCCAGTCCGCCGACCCACCCGTCCTTCATCAAATCGATGAGGACAGGGGACAGCCCGGCTTTGATGACGTGGGCTCCCATCGCCCACAAGATCGGTTTTTCCAACTTACGGGCTGTCCGAAGGAGCCCGGCGAATTCCTTGAAATCCCGCGCGGAGAGAAGACCGGGAAGTCCGGCCAGAAAATCGGAAAAGCTCCCGCCCCGGCGGGGCGGTTTGGCGAAATCGTCCAGGGTTACCTTGCTCGGCCGGGAGGCCAGCGGATAGGTCCGGATTTTCATTGGGCTTTGGGCCCGAGGCTTTTCAGCTCCTGGCCGCAGCGGAACTTGATGCGTTTCCCCTGGGTGATATGAATCTGTTTCTGGCGGCGAATGTCGCGGCCATACCCGGTTTTCTTGGCCACAACCTTGAAGCTGCCGAAGCCCCGGATCTCGACTTTATGGCTTGCAGTCAGGGCTTCCTTCAAGGCCTCGAGGATTGCTTCCACGATTTCCAAGGACCTGGCCGCATTGAAATCCGTCTTCTTTTCAATCGCCAGGACAATGTCGTTTTTTATCATGGAGGGCTCCTCGAGAGACTAAAGATTAATTTTTCGCCGGGGAAATGTCAAGCTGTTCGATTGACTTACCGGAAGGTCCTTTTTATAATGAAATCAACATGAAGAGGGCGGAGCGGGACGGGTTTGTTCCAGCCCGGCCGCAGTCCGCCCGGAGGACGTGAGAGCATGTCGAAATCCGATGAGTTCCGCGAGATGCAGATTTCCAGCGGGCAGCTGGCGGCGGTGATCCTCGTCCTCCTGGCCCTTTGCGTCTTCATTTTTTACCTTGGGACGCGAGTTGGAATGAAGAAGGCCGCCGCCTCTTCTCCCCCGGCTGCAACAAAGACCCAGGCCAAAGCCGACCCCTCGACGAAGTTCGCGCCGTCCATCTCCGAGCTGGCCGGCCAAATCCAGAAGCCGGCCGGCGCCGAAACCGCCAAACCGCAGACGCCGGTCCCGGAGAAATCGAAGACAACCGAATCAAAACCTTCCGTCAAAACGGAACAGAATCCGGCCGCCGCGGTTAAAAAGCCGGCGGCCGCCGAACCCAAGCCGAAGACAGTCTCCCCTTCAGGGACCTACTACATTCAAGCCGGCGCCCTGGATACGCGGGAGAAAGGGGAAACCCTGGCCCGGAGGATCGAAGGCCTGAGTTTCCGGGCCATCGTCCTGAATCCGCTGGCCGGCGACAGGAAACCGGTCTACCGAGTTCGGGTCGGCCCCTACGAGACCAAAGAATCCGCAGAAACCGCCAGGGAAAAGCTGGCCGAAGCGCTCAAAAGAAAAACCACTGATTTCTTCCTCGTCAAGGGTTGAGTCCGGCCTTCACGGTCCGGGCGTCATCCGGACTGACATTTATTTTTTTTCATTGCGAACCCTTTATGTCTACGGTTCGTATATATATGTGCCCGGAGGCTTCATGAGATTATTGACACGGACGGAAGAAATCATCCTGCTCGCAATCTGGCGCCTGGGCCATGATGCGTACGGGATCACGATCCGCGATGAGGTCAATAAGACGACCGGAGAGGAATGGGGGCTGGGCGCGGTTTACCCCTTTCTCAGCCGCCTGCATAAAGCCGGATATGTCAGAACCCTGACCAGCTGTTCGACACCCGAGCGCGGCGGCCGGCATAAGATCATGTACCGGCTGACGGACTCCGGAAAAGAGGCTTTGGCCAAAATCCAACAGGTCAATGCCCGGGCCTGGGACGGCATTCCCGGTTTTATTTTCAAGAAATCCTCATGAGGGACCAGGCCCCGCCCCCCCGTCTCGCCCTCCGCTTGCTGGACCTCTTCAGCGGATGGGAGGACGACTACGGGGCCGCCGGCGATTTCGAGGAATTCTTCCGCGCTGTGGCCGAAGAACGCGGGATTCGGGCGGCCCGGCGGGTCTGCTGGAAGCAGGTCCTGGCCGCACTCCCCGGATATGTCAGGAACACATTGATCTGGAGCGACGCCATGCTAAAAAATTATGTTCGCATCGCCCTCAGGAATTTGTGGAAACACAAAGGCTATTCCTTCCTCAATATCGCCGGGTTGGCGGTTGGAATGGCCTGCGCTCTCTTCATTCTCCTCTGGATTCAGGACGAGATGAGCTTCGACCGGTTCCACGCGAACGCGGGAACGCTTTTCCGGCTCGAGCAGGAGTCGGCGACCGGGCAGGGAAAATTCCGCCATTGGTCCATGCCCTATTCCCTGGGGCCGATCCTCAGGGACGAAATCCCGGAAATCGAGGATGCGGTCCGCCTGGCCGATCAAGACACCTTTTTCATCAGGTACGGGGATCACGCCTTCTATGAGAACAAGGTCATGGCCGTCGACCCCCAGATATTGGAGATGTTCACTTTTCCGCTCTTGAAGGGCGACCCGGCCACGGCGCTCGAACGACCCGGTTCGCTGGTCGTCACCGAGGCGATGGCCGAAAAATATTTCGGCGACACCGACCCCATAGGAAAGACGGTGACCCTCAATGACGCCCATGATTTTATGGTCACCGGCGTGCTGAAGAATCTCCCGCAAAATTCGACCTTGTCGTTCGACATGCTCATCCCCTTCGATTTCATCAAGACCATCGGCCGTTACAACGACTCCCTGGTCAACAACAACATTCCGACCTATATCCAGCTTCATCCCGGAAGCGACCCGGCCCTGGCCGGCGGGAAGATCACCCGGCTGGTCGGCGAACGAACCCTGACCTCCATCCGAGCCGACCCGGAAATGTCGAGTTATTTCGACAGCCATCCCGAAATCCGCGGCCAGTTTGAATCCCGGACGTTCCTCCTCATGCCCCTCGTGGACATCAATCTGTACGGAACCCGAATGGCGATTAAAAACATTTACACCTACGGAGCCCTGGCGGTCTTCGTCCTGCTGATCGCCTGCATCAACTTCATGAACCTGGCCACGGCCCGCTCGGCCAACCGGGCGAAAGAGATCGGGCTTCGGAAGGTCGTCGGAGCCCAACGCAAGAGCCTGATCGGCCAGTTTTACGGCGAATCCATCCTGACCGCTTTCCTGGCCGGCGCCTTCGCCCTCCTCCTGGTGACGCTCCTGCTTCCTGCGTTCAACGCTCTTTCCGGAAAATCGATGGCTCTTTCCGTTCTTGTCGGCGGAAAATTCGTCCTGGGGATGCTGGCCGTCACCCTGCTGACCGGGATCGTGGCCGGCAGCTATCCGGCGCTCTTTCTCTCCGCCTTCCAACCCGTCACCGTTCTCAACGGCCGCTTGCGGGGCGGGGCAAAAAGCGCTCTGTTCCGGAAAACCCTGGTTGTCCTCCAGTTCGGATTGTCGGTCTTTCTTCTGATCGGAATGGGGGTTGTCTCCCGCCAGGTCGACTTCATGCGGAATAAAACGCTCGGTTACGACAAGGACCAGTTGATCTACCTGCCGATGCGCGGTCAAACGGCCTCTTCCTACACCGTCTTCAAGGAACGCCTTCTCCAGAATCCCCGGGTTCTCGGGGTGACGGCGGCCCGGCATCCGCCGACGGGCATCTACGCGTCCGGCAACATCGCCGACTGGGACGGTCGAAACCCAAACCTGCGGTTCAGGATCAGCTTCGCCTCCGTCGACTTCGATTTTCCCGAAACAATGAAAATCGAAATGGTCGCCGGGCGGGCGTTCTCGCGGGCGTTCGCGATGGACGTCGGGCGGGCCTTCATGGTCAACGAGGATGTCCCGAAGCTGATGGGGCTCGACGCCGCTTCGGCCGTGGGCCGAAGGTTCGCCTTCCGAGGGTATGAAGGAACGATCGTCGGGGTCATGAAGAACTTTCATTTTAAATCGGTCCGCGAGGCGATCGAGCCCCTGGCCGTCGTCGTCGACCCGCAGGATTTTCGCTATGCCGTCGTTCGGATCGCCGCGGGAGAGATCCCTGCCTCCCTGAACGACGTCCGGGCCGTCTGGCGCCAAACCTTTCCCCTCTTCCCGGTCGAGTATCGCTTCTTCGACGAGGATTTCGACCAGATGTACCGAAAGGATGAGCGGATGGGGACGATTCTAAAGGTGTTTTCAACCATGGCGATCCTGATCGCCTGCCTGGGATTATTCGGGCTGGCCTCCTACACCGCCGAACAGAGGACGAAGGAAATCGGCATCCGTAAAATCATGGGCGCGACATCGCCGGGAATCGTCCTGCTTCTCTCGAAGGAGTTCGCCAAGTGGGTTCTGGCGGCCAATGTGATCGCCTGGCCGGTCGCCTATTTCCTGATGAAAAATTGGCTCCGGGGATTCGCTTACAACTCCGGGATCTCCTGGTGGCTGTTCATCGCGGCCGGAGCAGGAACCCTGGCGATCGCCCTGCTGACCGTCAGTTTCCAGGCGCTCCGCGTCACCCAAACCCATCCCGCCCGGGCGTTGAAACACCAGTAAGGCTCCGGTCAAAGCGCAGTCGCCCGCGCCTTGACATCCTCCCAACCGGAACATATGCTTGTGATAGACTCAGACGGACCGTCCGTTATCAAAAATGAACCTTAAACTTTATCACATTCTCGGAGCGGCGGCTTGCGGCCTCCTGACGGCCGCGGCCTTCACGAGCCTCGAGGCGATGTTCGTCGCCTGGATTTCGCTCATCCCGCTGTTTTTCCTCCTCTCCGGAAAGAAGCCGGGACAGGCGTCCCTTTTGGCCGGAACGGCCGGCCTGTTTTTTCACGGCCTCCTCCTCCATTGGCTGCCGTCGTGTCTCGCGCCGGTCGCGGTTTCGGCCGCGGCCTGGGCGGTTTTCGGGTTCGTTTTCTCCCTCATCGAAACGCGCCGCCCGTTCCCGGCCTTCATCGCCGCCCCTTTCCTTTGGGCCGGTTTGGAATTCGCCCTGACTCTCGTCATGTCGGGCCGGGCCTGGGGAGCCCTGGGCCTCAGTCAGAGCCGGAACCTTCTCTTCATCCAGATGGCCGGGATCACGGGCGTGTTCGGCGTCTCGTTCATCCTGGTTTTATTCCAGGCTCTTTTTGTCGGGGCCATTCGGACCAGCATTCGGATGCCGTTCGTCGTCGGGATGGTCCTCCTCGTCCTGGTCCATCTCGGCGGCTTTCTCGTCCTGCAAAAACCGACACCGACGGTCGATTCGTTCGAGGCGGCCGCGTTCCAAGGCGAGGGCATCCCCGCTTCCGACGCCGCAACCGGTCTTCGCCGATTTCGAGGATTGGTCTTTGGCTCGCCGGCAGGACCGGACATCGCCGGTCCGGACCTTGTCCGGCGGCTCGTCGGCCGGGGAGCGTCTTTCCTGACCACGCACGGCGAGCCCGAAGCAAAACAAACCCGGGCGGCCGCTTCCGGACATCTCACCCAGGCCGTGTTCCGGGCCGTGGAAAACAGGCGGTCCGTGCTCCGGCTTGATGTTGGAAAGGGCTTCGGTGAAATCATCGACGCCTTCGGACGATCCGCAGCCTCGGTCATCCCCGGCGACGACCTCACCTTCTATACCCGGCATGGCGACGTCTTCGCTCTTTTCTGCTTGACAATATCGGCCGGCTTCCTTATCCTCTCCTTTTTATTTATGAGGCGCCCATGAGTCCGGAAGATTCGACATCCAGCCGCATAAGCGAGCTCGAGGCCCAGGTCCGCGAGGCCGAAGCCAAATTTGACGAGCTCCGAGGTTTTCTTTGACCTTCCGGCCAAGAAGAGCCGCCTCGAAGCCCTGAACGCCGACCTCTCCAAGCCCGAAGTCTGGCAGGACCAGAAAAAATCCGTCTCCCTCCAGCAGGAAAAAAAGCGCCTCGACCGGGAAGTCGCCTTCCTGGCCGGCCTCTACCGGGACAAGGAGGAACTCGACGTTTTTCTCGAGCTGGCCCGCGAGGGCGAGCCGGTGATCTCCGACATAGAAAAAGGCCTGGAAGCGTTCGTTCATAAGCTCGAGGAGGCGGAGCTCGTGACGCTGTTTGACGAGGAAGACGACGCCCGAAACGCCATTCTCACCATCCACCCCGGGGCCGGCGGGACGGAATCCCAGGATTGGGCCCAGATCCTCTTCCGGATGTACTTAAGGTACGCCGAGCGGAAAGGATACAAGGCCGAAATTCTCGACATGACGCCGGGGGAAGAAGCGGGCCTGAAAAGCGCCACCATCAGGATGGAGGGCGACTTCGTCTACGGCCACCTCAACCAGGAAATCGGCGTTCACCGGCTGGTCCGCATTTCCCCGTTCGACGCGGCCAAGCGGAGGCACACCTCGTTTGCCGCCGTCTTTGTCTATCCGGAAATCGATGAGGATGTCGAGGTCGAAATCAACCCCGATGACCTCAAGATCGATACCTACCGGGCCGGGGGCAAGGGCGGCCAGCACGTCAACACGACGGATTCGGCCGTCCGGATCACCCACGTCCCCACCGGCATCATCACCCAGTGCCAGAACGAGCGCTCCCAGCACAAAAACAAAGCCGCCGCCATGAAGGTCCTCAAGTCCCGTCTCTACGAGCTCGAGCGCCGGCGGAAGCGGGAAAAGATCGAGAAGCTCGAGGATGCCAAGACCGAGATCGCCTGGGGCAACCAGATCCGGTCCTATGTCCTCCACCCCTACCGGATGATCAAGGACACCCGGACCCGGATGGAGACGGGCGATACCGACAAAATTCTCGACGGCGGGCTGGACGATTTCATCAAGGCCGAGCTGGTCTATCGGAAACAACAGAAGCAGGCCGGCGCGGCCGGTTGAATACCGGCCTCAAGACCCGCGGTTCATTCATTCCGGGCGTTTCACGCCGCGTTCCTTTTTCAGCGACTGCCAGGCCGATTCCATTTCCTCGAGGTTCGCCGTCCCCAAGGGCTTCCCTTTCTCGCGGAGGCGGTCCTCCAGGGCGGCGAAACGGCCGATAAACTTGGCGTTGGCCCGGCGAAGGGCCGTTTCGGGGTGAATCCCCAAGAGGCGGGCGGCGCAGGCTAGGGCGAAAAGACAATCCCCCATTTCCTCGGCCTGGCGGGCGGCGTCACCCTCGGCGATCGTCCGGTCAAGCTCGCCTAATTCCTCCCTCACCTTGTCCAGGGCCCCGGCCGCATCGGGCCAGTCGAAGCCGAAAGCGGCCGCCCGCTTTCCGATTTCGAAAGCGGCCTGAAGCGAGGGGGCGGTCGCCGGAATGCCGTCGAAGTGAGAGGCGCGGCTCTTTTCCTTCTTCTTCCGGAGGTTCCAGGCGTTCGTCACCTCGTCGGGAGTGCCGAGGCGCTCGCCTCCGTAGACGTGGGGATGGCGGCGGATCATCTTGTCGTTGATGCTTTCCAGGGCGTCCGAGACCGAAAACTCTCCCCGTTCCTCAAAGACCCGGGAGAGAAAGACCACCTCCATCAGGACGTCGCCCAACTCCTCGGCCGCGGCCGCAGGATCGTTTCGGTCCAGGGCGTCGATCGCCTCATGGACTTCCTCCAGAAAATAATCCTTGAGCGTTTTGACGGTCTGCTCCCTGTCCCAGGGGCACCCATCAGGCCCGCGGAGGCGGGCCAGGATACCGACGAGCTCCTGGAATTTCTCTCCGGCTTGCTTGGAATCGATCATGGGGTCCTCACGCATGGAAGGTGCAAAGAAAATCCGCGAGGGAGAGCGCCTGAATGTTTTCCCGGAGAGGATAGGGCGACGCTACCGGGGCGACGACATAGGCCTTGTCGATACGCAGGTCATCCAAGGCCCGCCGGAATCCTTCCCCGACGGCCGGCGCGGTCGAGGCTTTGAACTCGACCGCCGTTCTCGTCCGGCCCTTCTCCAGGATCAGGTCGATTTCGACGCCCGAAGAGGCGCGAAAAAAATAGCCGTCATGGCCGGGGAATGCCGCCAGGATATTTTCCAAGCCTAAGCCTTCCCAAGACGCTCCGAACATCGGGTGCCCCATGAGATCGTTGAAGCCCCGAATCCCCGAGAGACAATGCCAAAGGCCCGGATCTCGGAAATACAGCTTGGGCGACTTGACAATCCGCTTCTTTAAATTGGCATGATAAGGCTGAAGGAGACGGAAAATGTACGTCTGTTCCAGGATCTCGACATAATTCTGGATCGTGTGGTAGGAAAGTCCCAGCGATTCCCCCAGCTTCGAGAAATTCACAGTCTGGCCGTGGAAATGGGCGCACATCCGCCAGAGACGCTTCAGCCGGGGGCTGGGAACACGGAACCCCATTTGGGGAATATCCTTTTCCACGAACGTCCGGATGAAGTTTTCCCTCCAGGCGAAGCTCTCCTCATCATTTTTCGCCAAAAAACTTCGGGGATAGCCGCCACGAAGCCAATATCTCTTGAACGCCCCTTTGTTTGGCCCCAAGACCTCCCCGGCCAGAAACGGCGTCAGCTCCAGGTAGGCGATCCGGCCGGCGAGGGATTCGGAGCTTCGGTTGATTAAATCCGGCGAGGCCGATCCAAGAAGAAGAACCTGTCCGTTGGTCCCTCGGCGGTCGAGAAGGCTTCTTAAGATGGGAAAGATCTTTGGAAGACGCTGAATTTCGTCCAAACAGATGAGCCGGCCGACGTTGTACTCGAAAAAGAGCTCCGGCCTGCTCAGCTTATTGAGATCCTCGTCGCTTTCAAGGTCCAAGTAGAGGAAACCCGGCAGTCGACCGGCCAGCTTCTTAGCCAGGGTCGATTTGCCGCACTGGCGAGGTCCGAGGATGGCCACCGCCGGATTGGCCCGCAGGGCCGCAAGGACGCCCGTCTCGAGATTTCGCTCAATATAATCATGCATATTAGAACCTTATCTTCTATTTGACATAATGTCAAGGATTGACGAGATTAACCTCGACCGTGTCTTCGCTGGTTATAATGCCTCGGCAAGCGTCCGGATGCGCCGCGGACGTTCGCGGGACTTCAGGCTTCAGGGATCCCCCGGCCGTCCTCCTCGATAAGGAGACGCAGGCCACCCCTCTGAAAAACTTGAAATTCCCCCCGGCCCGGTCTATCATGTTCTTTCGCAACGAACAGGAGTCGAATCTCATATGCCCGAACATGACCCCAAGGAAGATGTGGACGGCGGAGCGGACAAACCGTTTCTCCCGCCCCTGGATTTCAGCTCGATCATCGCTCCGTTTTACACCCAGGCCCTGATCAAGCTCGGCCTGATCCCGGACCCGGTCAAGGGCGAGCCCGATGTGAATCTCCCCCTGGCCCGGCGCCTGGTCGACCTTCTCGACCTTCTGGCCGACCGGACCAAGGGCCGGCTGGAGCCGGAGGAGGAGAAATTTCTCGACTCCGTCCTCTCGCAACTCAAAATGCACTACCTCGAAAAATCCGAGGCCGTCAAGCTCTGAACCAGTGCGCGTTTTCCGAACCCTGGACTCGATCGAGGCCCCAAAACCGGGCTGGGCCGTGGCCATCGGCAATTTCGACGGCCTCCACCGCGGCCATCGCCGGATCGTCCGCCGCCTCCGCCGCGAAGCCGCGACGGCCGGCCTTCCCGTCTGCCTCCTGACGTTCACTCCCCATCCGGAAAAAATTTTCAGCCCCGACCGGATCCTGATGATCCAGACGCTGGACCAACGCCTTCGGGGCCTGTGTCGAATGGGCCTGGAGACAGCGGTGGTCCTTCCCTTCTCCAGGTCGTTGGCGCGGATGACGGCCGAAGAATTCGCCGCCTCGGTTCTGGCCGGGGCTATGAACGCCCGCCTGGTCGTCGTCGGGGCGGACTTCCGGTTCGGGTCGAAACGGCGCGGTGATGCGGCCTTTCTGGGAGACGCCGGACGCCTGCTCGGGTTTCGAACGGTCGTCGTCCCTCCCCTGGTCTACGGCGGCAGTGAGGTCAGCAGCAGCCGCGTTCGAACGGCGCTTGCGGCCGGAAATGTCGAGGACGCGGCCCGCCTTCTCGGCCGAGCCTACGAGATCGAGGGCGAAGTCGTCCAGGGTTCGGGACGCGGACGAATCATCGGCTTCCCCACGGCCAACCTTCACTCCCCCAATGAAATCCTCCCCCCCGGGGTGTATGCCACCCGCCTCTTCCGGAAAAAACGGGCCTGGAAGGCCGTGACCAACATCGGCCTCCGGCCGACATTCGGGGAACTCGAACCGACCATAGAAACCCACGTCCTGGGCGTCTCGCCCGACCTCTACGGGGCCTACATCCGGCTTGCGTTCCTTTCCCGACTCCGGAACGAGCGAACATTCCGGGGACCGGCCGCCCTGGCCGGCGGCATTCGGGCCGATATCGCCGCCGCCCGAAGGGTCTTTCGGCGGCTTGGCCTGTGAAGGTTCCTTATGGTATAAAAGACGGCGTCAGGAGAGAGTCATGACCAATAAAATCAAGGCCGGCATCATGGATGCGGCCCGGATCAAGCGCGTCCTCGACCGCATGGCCACCGAGATCCTCGAACGCAACCGCAACCTGAAAAACCTGGTGATCATCGGCATCCCGACCCGGGGCGTTTCCCTGGCCAAGCGGATCGCCCGGACCGTCAAGGACCTGGAAAACGTGGAGATCCCCGTCGGGATCATCGACATCACCCGGTACCGGGACGATTACGCCGCTTCCTCCACCCGGGCGACATCGTCGAAATCCAAGATCCCCTTCCCGATCGAGAAAAAAGACGTCATCCTGGTGGACGATGTCCTGTTCACCGGCCGGACGATCCGGGCGGCGATGGAGGGGCTTTTCGACCTCGGCCGCCCCAGGAGCATCCAGCTGCTGGTCCTGATTGACCGGGGCCACCGGGAGTTGCCCATCCGGGCCGATTATGTCGGCAAGGTCCTCCCGACTTCGCGCCGGGAGATGGTCCGGGTCGACCTCAAGGAAATCGACGAACACGATGACGTCCTCATCACCGAGCCGGTCGCCCTCGGCCGGAAACGCTGACATCTTGAGAACCCTGGTCCGAAACGGCCGGCTGATCGATCCACGCTCGGGGATGGACGAAGTCGGCGACATCCTCCTCGATGGAGACAGGATCGAAGCCGTCGGCGGCCGGATCGAGGCGGCCGGAGCCGGGTCCATCGAGGCTTCGGGGCTGGTTGTCGCCCCAGGCTTTATCGATATCCATGTCCATCTGCGCGAACCCGGCCAGACCCACAAGGAAACGATCGCCACCGGGGCCCGGGCCGCGGCCCGGGGCGGCTTCACCTCGGTCTGCGCCATGCCCAACACCTCCCCGGTCAACGATTCGCCCGAGGTGACGGCCTATATCTTGAAGGCGGCGGCCGGGGCCGTTGTCCGGGTCTTCCCGATCGCCGCCCTGACCCGCGGCCTACGGGGCGAGGAACCGGTCGACTTCGCCGCCCTCCGCCGGGCCGGCGCGGTCGCCTTTTCCGACGACGGCCGGTGCATTCAGGACGAGGCCCTGATGAAAAAGGTCATGGCCTCGGCCCGGGACCTTGACGCCCTGGTCATCGACCATTGCGAGGACCAAGGCCTCTTCGGGAACGGCGTCGTCAATGACGGCCCCCTCGCCCGCCGCCTGAACCTCCCCGGCATCCCGGCTTCGGCCGAGGAAACGATCGTGGCCCGGGACATCCGGCTGGCCGGGGAGGGGCTGGGCCGAGTTCACATCGCCCATCTCAGCACCCGTGGCTCAGCCCGGCTGGTGGCCGAGGCCCGCAGGCGCGGCGTCCCGGTCACAGCCGAGGTCACCCCCCATCACCTCCTTCTCACGGAAAACGAGGTCGAGGCCGGCGGGACAAATTTCAAGATGAACCCGCCGCTGCGGTCCGCCGAGGATGCGGCCGCCCTGATCGAGGCCGTCCGGAACGGGGAGATCGACGTCTTTGCCACCGACCACGCCCCCCATGCCGCGGCCGAAAAGGCCCGGGGAATGAAGGAAGCGCCCTTCGGCATCGTCGGGCTGGAAACGGCCGTTCCGCTGCTTCTGGACCGACTTGTCCGGACCGAAATCATTCCCCTCCTACGGTTCGTGGAGATGTGGTCGACTCGGCCGGCCGAGATCATGAAATGGGCGGACAAGGGCCGCCTCGAGCCGGGAGCGGCGGCGGACCTGACCCTGCTCGATTTGAACCGCCCGATGACGGTCGACCCTGAGCGATTCTCGTCCCTCGGACGGAATACGCCGTTCGCCGGCTGGACCCTCCGGGGTGCGCCGGTGATGACGATTGTCGGAGGACGAACCGCCCACGCGGAAGTGCCATGTTGAGAACATTCTTCAGGAAAGCCAAAGCCAAGCCCGATCACGACCTGGAAAAGAGGCTCGACTACCGGTTCAAGGACCAGACCCTTTTTCACCTGGCTCTCACCCACAGCTCCCATGCTTACGAGTCCAAGGGCCTTCCCCTGGACAACGAACGCCTTGAATTCCTCGGCGACTCGGTCGTCGGGCTGATCGCCGCCGATTTTTTCTACCGGCTGTATCCCGAGGCCAACGAAGGCGACCTGTCCAAGTTCAAGTCTTCGGCCACCAGCACGGTGGGGCTCTCCGAATACGCCCAGCAGATTCGGCTGGACGAGGTGATCCACTTGGGCAAGGGCGAAGAAAAGAGCGGCGGACGGAAAAAGAGCACCATCCTGGCCGGGTCGTTTGAGGCCCTTCTCGGGGCCATCTTCATCGACGGCGGGTACGAGGCCGCCCGGACGGTCTACGAAAAATTACTCGATGGGTCCTACGCCAAGATCAAGAAGCAGGGGCTGGAAATCAACAACTACAAGTCGGCCCTCCAGGAATTCCTCCAGAAGGAGGACCTGCCGGCTCCCCAGTACAAGACGGTGACGGTCACCGGTCCCGACCATCGCAAAGAGTTCGTCGTCGAGGTCGTGGTCAACAAGACCGCCTTGGGCAAGGCCAGGGGGCCCTCGCGCAAGGTCGCCGAGCAGAAAGCCGCCGAAAACGCCCTTAAAAGCTTTTTCGGGGCGCGGATCAAGGCCATCACCCCGGAAACATTTTTATTTAAATCCTGACCGGCTCCGCGCTCACTTGTTGCTGAGCAGGGCCTCGAACCAGCGCATCGACGGGATGTTCGAGGAAATAATCTTCATCACCACGATGACCGGCACGGACAGGATCATCCCCGGCACGCCCCACATCCAGCCCCAGAAAAACAGGGCGATGAGGATGGCCAGGGGGCTCAGGTCCAGGCCGGTCCCCATGAGCCTCGGCTCGATGATCGAACCGATAACGGCATCGGTGACGAACAGGATGGCCAGCATCCAGAACGCCGGCCAGAACCGTCCAAACTGGAGGAGGGCGAAGGCGAAGGGCAGGACCTTGGAGATGAACGAGCCGATGTTGGGAATGTAGTTCAGGACGAAGGTGATGAATCCCCAGAGGATGGCGTATCGGACCCCGAAGGCCATGATGATCAGCATGGAGATCAAGCCTGAGGCGAGGCTGATCACGGTCTTGAGAGCCAAGTACTTCTGGATCTGGCGGTCGATGCTGGCGGCCATCTCGACGATTTGGCCCGATTTGCGGGGGTTGGTCGAAAAGCGGCGGATCTTGCCGTCGAGCTTGTGCCGGCCGGCGATCATGAAGAACAGGAAGATCAGGACAAGGAAGATCGTCGAGAGGATCGAAACGAACGTTCCAATCGAATTCAGAAGGAAAGTGCCGACCTTGCCGATATCCAGGGTCTTGGCCCAGGCCATCGGGTCGAATTCGCCGCCGCCGGGGAGCTCGATCGTCTTGCTCCAGCCCTCGATCAATTCCTTGAGCTTGTTCCCGTAATCGGGAAGGTCCGAAGCCAGGGCCTTGCCGCTGGTGTAGAAGAGGAGGGCCATCAGGTAGAGGATGACGAAGGCGAAGAGGATCACCAGGATCAGGGACAGGGTCCGGGACAACTTGATCCTCATCAGGAAATCCTGGACGGGGGCCAGGATGAAATAAATGAACAGGGCTAAAAACAGGGGGAAGAGGACGGGCTCGGCCGTCTTGAACACGAAGCCGAGGACGGCCGCGGCGACGATCCAGGCGGCGATCGTCAGGGCCTTGTTCTCTTTGCTCATGGGCGTATTGTAAGGCTATCGGGGACCCCAGGTAAAGAGGGTCCTCCTCCCCCCCGAATATCACCCCTGACGGGCATTGACCTGAGTCTTGACTTGAATATAATGAGAGGCGTTTGGATGTCTATTGTTCGAAATCGAACGGCGGCCAAATCCGAGGACGCCGGAGGATTAAAGCCGGATGTCTCCTCTTCCTTCGGTCCTGATCGCGGAAGACGATCCGATATCCAGTCGGATTCTGGAGAAAAACCTCAGGTCCTGGGGATATGAAACGACGGTCGCCCGCAACGGCAACCAGGCATGGGAAACCCTCCGAGGCCCGACGACCAGGCTGGCTCTTCTCGACTGGATGATGCCGGGAGCCGAAGGCCCCGAACTGTGCCGGCGGATCCGGGCGCTGAACAAGCCGGGTTATACCTACATCATCCTCCTGACCTCCCGCGACAGCGTCCAGGACATCATCGACGGCCTGGAAGCGGGAGCCGACGACTTCATGACCAAACCGGTGAATTTCGCCGAGCTGAGGGCGCGGCTTCAAACGGGAGGACGGATCATCGCCCTGGAGGACAAGCTCCTCGATTCTCAGAAACGGCTGTTTGAACTGGCCACCCGGGACAGTTTGACCGGGATCTGGAACCGTGCGACAATCCTCCGTTTTCTTTCGGATGAAATGGCCCACTGCCGGCGGGGCGGCGACTATTCCCTCAGCACCATTCTCATCGACGTCGACTATTTTAAAAAAATCAACGATACCCATGGGCACCTGGTCGGCGACAAGGTCCTCAGCAAGGTCACGTCTTGCCTGGAAAAACACATTCGTCCGTACGACAAGGTCGGCCGGTACGGCGGAGACGAATTCCTGATCGTTTTACCAAACTGCAGCCTGTATCACGTCGCCGTCGTCGCCGAGCGACTCCGGACGGCCGTGGAAAAACTGAAAATCCGGGTCGAGGGGGGGGTCCTGAACCTCTCCCTGTCCCTGGGCTGTGCCTCATCGGAATGCTTCCGCCGCGCAGCCGGTGAGCGGATGATCAAGGAAAGCGACCGGGCTCTCTACAAAGCCAAGCAAGAAGGACGCAACCGCGTCGGGCTCTGCTCAGAGCTCAAAGGCCCGAAAGACAACCGGAAAGAAAAGAAGAAAGGAGCCCGCCGTGTCATCGAATCCAAGTGAATCATCCCCCCTGAATCGAGCTGAAGCGTTGGAACGCGTCGGCGGCGACGAGGCCTTCCTGGAGGAATTGCTGTCGATTTACCAGGAGGAATTCGCCGAGAAGTCTCCCGCCCTGGCCGAGGCTCTGGCCAACCAGGACGCCAAGTCCGTCCGGGAAATCGGCCATTACATCAAGGGCGCCTCGGCCAACCTGAGCCTGCCTGGGCTCCAGGCGGCCTCCTTCGATATCGAAAAAGCCGGGGCTGATGGCAGGCTCGAGGATGCCAAGGCGGCCTACCAGACCCTGCTTTCCGAATACGATCGTTTAAAAAAGCACTTAGCCGGCTGAGCCGCCGAAGATCATTTTCCGGAGAGGGCCTTGGCCGTCCCCCGGATGGTTTTTTCCGCCGTTTCCATCGCCCCATCGGTGACCTTGACCGCTCCGACGACGTAACGCCCTTCCTTGACCGCAAGAATGTTCTCCAGGTAAGGGTCCTTCAGCCGGATGATTTCGCCCGAAGCCGGGTCGAGACCCGCCCCCTTGGCAAAATGGCCGGCGATGGCGGCCAAGGTCTTGGCCGCCTGCTCGGGAAGGGGCGTTTCGATGACAAAGGCGTCGAATTCCCCCGACTCCGCGGTCCGATAAGTGGCGACATATCCCCGGGTGAGAAAGGCCAGTCCTAGAAAATCCCGGAGGATGAATTTTTCGCTGTTGGCGACACGGCCTGCGGGAGCAAAGGCCCGGACCGGAAGCGGGAACGTTCCCGGTTCGGCGATTCCCTTGGCCACGGCCGAGGCGAACGCCTTCAGAGATTCGGACGTCCTGTCCCCGGCTTCATAGACCATGAGCTTGACGTAATATCGGCCGGAGAAAAAGTTTAGGACTTCGTCCTCGATGTAGCCCTGGACGCCGAACGGGAGAAATCGGCTTTCGGGGTAACGCTCCGAGCCATAGATCCCGAAGGCATGATCGGGAGCGCCCATGTCGTAGATCTCCACGGTCATCTCCGCCTTTCCGCCCGCCCCCCGGTACCGTCCGACGGCCAGCTCGATGAAATTGTAACTCAAGAAATTCTCGGCGGCCCCGTTGATATACTCGAAAAGCGTTTCGGGAACATATGTCTGGGGCGGTTCCGCGGCGGACCATCCATCGACTCCGGGAAGCAGCGAGGAGACCTGCTGGGCCGGTAAATATCCCGCGGCCAGAAAGAGAAGAACGATCGCCGTCTTGGTCATTCGGGTGGTGTGCATACCGGCCTCCTGGAAAACGAATCTCGGGCCGGTATTGTACCCCGGGGACGAAACCGGAGACAAGCTCGGGTGGGGAATTCCGATAAAAGAGGTATAATAGGACCCGATGAACAACATCGACGCCCTCATCGCCAATATTCGGAAGGTATTCGTCGGCGACCCCGAAGTCGTCCGTCTCGTCGTCACCGCCCTCCTGGCCCGGGGCCACCTTTTGATCGAAGACGTTCCCGGTATCGGCAAAACCCTCCTGGGCGTGGCCCTGGCCCGATCGATCGAGTCCTCCTTTCGCCGGATCCAGTTCACCAACGATCTTCTCCCGTCGGACCTCCTGGGGATGTCGATTTTCAACCCCCGGGAAAGCACGTTTACTTTTAAGCCCGGCCCTATTTTCAGCCATATCGTCCTGGCCGACGAGATCAACCGAACCACGCCGAAAACCCAGAGCGCGTTGCTCGAGGCGATGAACGACCTTCAAGTCACGGTGGACGGAGGCACGTATCCGCTGCCCGTTCCCTTCATGATCATCGCCACCCAGAATCCGATCGAATACCACGGCACCTTTCCCCTCCCCGAGGCCCAGCTCGACCGGTTCCTTCTCCGGGTCAAGATCGGTTACCCGTCGGCCGACAACGAAAAGGAGATCATCCGCGGCCGGGACCTCTACCAGCTGGCCGCCCGCCTCGAGCCGGTTCTCACCCCGGCCGAGGTCAACAGCCTCCAGGACCGGGTTGATTCGATCCGGGTCGACGACGCCCTTCTCGGATACATCGTCGCCCTGGCCTCGGAGACGCGGCGGACCAAGGGAATCAAGCTCGGCGTCAGCCCGCGCGGCTCGCTTCTCCTCCGCCGGGCCGCCCAGGCCCATGCCCTGACGTTCGGGCGGGATCATGTCCTGCCCGACGACATCAAACGCATCGCCGCGCCCGTCCTGACCCACCGGATCGTCATCGAGTCGCAGTCGTTCGGCCTCCTCCGCATCCATGAATCGGACACGATCGTCCAAGGCGTCCTGGACCGCGTGCCTATTCCGCTCTAATCCTCCGGTTCCATGCTGACGCGCCTCGGCGTCCGTTTCGTTCTCGCTGCCGTCCTGGCTCTCTTCGGCGCGGCCACCAGCGGAGCCAATCTTCTTTACCTCATCGACGGGATGCTCTGGTCTCTGCTGGCGGCTTCCTGGTGGTGGTCCGGGCGGAATCTCCGGGGCATTGCAGCGCGGGCCGAATTCCCCGAGCAGGTGTTCCAGGATACGGATTTTCAATTGGCGCTGTTCCTGAGGAAGGAAACGGGACGGTCGGCCCACTTCCTCACCGTTCGTTCGCCGTCGGGACAGGCGTTTCTCCCCTTCCTGAAAAAAAGCCGGGAGGAGAAGACGACGATTCCCGCCCGTCTTCCCCGCCGGGGCTTGAACGAAATCGGGGACGTCTGGCTCGAAAGCGACTTTCCCTTCGGCCTGTTCAGTCGGCGGCGCCGGATCAGCGGCCTTGTCGGACTCGTCTTTCCCCGGGTGTTTGAGATCTACGGCCGCCAGGCTTCCCCCGCGGTCCGGGCCGAGGAGATCTCGCTGCCCCGGCGTGGCGTGGGTGAGGATTTCTACGGCCTCCGGGAATACGGAAGCGGCGAGGATTCCCGGCTGATCAACTGGAAGCTGACGGCCAAGACCGGAAAACCCATCGTCAAGGAATATGCCGAACAAATCGGCAACCGGGTCACGATCTCGGTCGATGACGCCGAGGGACCGGAGGCCGAGCGGCTCATTTCGGAAGCCGCATCGCTGGCCAAATACTTTATCGACGCCGGGGCCGATGTCCGGCTCAAGACCCCCGAGGCGACGGTCGTTTTCGGTCACGGACTGATTCATCTCGGTTTGATTTTCAAGACCCTGGCCCTGCTCGGCCGGGGAAAGGTCGTCGAGCGATTCGCCCGGCCCCTCCCGAAAATCAAAATCCGGGCGTTCCCGGAGGAGAATCCCCTTTCCCTCTTCGCCTACCTGACGGCGGCGATCGCCTTCGCCTCGATGTTCCTGATCGAGGAACTCAACCCGCTTCCGCTCCTGGCCTATTTCGCCCTCTTCCCCCTCAGCCTGCTTTGTGACCGGAACAATCGGTATCCGCTGCCGAGGCTCGCGTTCGACCTCACGGCCGCCGCCTATCTCTTGTTTTTTTTCTTGTACGACCTGCCCGGGGCCGGTTCGCTTCGGGCCGTCTCCCGTCTGATCCTGTTCATCCTGGCCTACCTCCTGTTGACTCCGAAAACCGGCCGGGCGCCCGGCCAGCTGTTGACCGCCTCGTTTCTCGTCTTCTTTCTCGCCTCCGGCCAAGCCCTGAGCCTCTGGTATTTTCCGCTCTTCCTGGCCTTCTTTCTGGCCGCGGGAGCCTGGTTGATCGACCGGCGGGATCCCCGGCCGCGGCCGAGGAAGCCGAACTGGGGGAAAACGCTCATGTCGGTCATGGGAACGGCCGTTGTGCTCGCGGCCGTGGCCTTCATCTCTCTCCCCCGGCCCTACAGCGTCCGGATGCAGCAAATCCTGGCCTCGACCGGCCTGACCCGTTTCCATCTCTCGATGAGGAACTTTTCGGGCCTGACCGAGCGCGTCGAGCTCGGCTATCTCGGACCGATTCACAAAAACACCACCCGGGTCATGCGGGTGACCATCGAGGACGTCACTGGGGACACCCGGCCCGAAGCCGTCCATGTCCGGGGCACAGCCTTCGACCTGTTCGACGGACACCGTTGGCGAAAGTCCGAAGTCAACTTCAACTACCGTCTAGCCGGGCGGGAGGTCCAGACGCGACGGTCCCTGGCCTGGCTGAGGAGGGAACAGGGCGTCATCTACAGCCCCGGCCATGACCCGGAAAAACCGTCCCGGGGCGAGCGATTCGTCATCTACCCCCTGCTGAACACGAATCTCGTCTTCTTCGTCGGAGCCCCGGCGGCGATCGAATCGTCTTTTCGAAGCGCATATTTCGACTTCACCGACACGGCCTATTTTCCCGGGGCCTATCTCGAGGGGACTCAATACCGCGTCCTGAGCCAGAACCGGGACCCGGACTTCTCCCGGGCGATCGAAGACTACGACCGGATTCTCAATGAGTATTATCTTCAGCTTCCGGTCCCCGCGGACGACCGGATCCGGCGCCTGGCCCTGGAATTCGCCGGCCGGGCCGAAACTCCCCGGGCAAGGGCTGAAGCTGTCGCGGGCCGCCTTCAGGATGAATATTCCTATTCCCTGGCCACGGCCCACGGCCGCCAGGATATCGGCGGCTTCCTCTTTGAGTCAAAAGCCGGCAACTGCGAATATTTTGCCTCGGCCATGTGTCTGCTGCTGCGCACGCTCGAGATTCCCACGCGCCTGGTCGTCGGATTCCTGGGGTCGGAATGGAATGAATACGGAAATTTCTTCGATATCCGTCAGAGCGACTCCCACGCCTGGGTTGAAGTTTACCTGCCGGACTCCGGCTGGACGACGTTCGACCCGACTCCGCCCGATTTCTCGGCCAAAGGGCCCGCCTCGCTCATCTCCCGCGTCTGGACCGCCCTCGCTCAGCAGTTCGAGGCCCTCCAATTCCGCTGGTATCGCCATGTCGTCGGATTCGACACCTACACCCAGAGGAATGTCCTCTACAACCTGGTCCGGAAAGTCTCCGACGCGCTGATCCCTCTCATCCTCGGCCTGGCCGCCCTTGTCCTGGCACTCTTCGTCGTCCTCAAAGCCGGGTCCAGGGGGAAGCTCCCCTCCTGGAAGCCGGCCAGAAAAAAGCCGGATGATTTTTATGAAACGGTCCTCAACCGTCTCGGCCGGGTCGGTTTTGTCAGAAAGCCGTCGCATACGGCGGCCGAATATGCCGGGAACCTCGCCTCGGCCCATCCTGAATTGAGCCCGCTCGAGGGGCTGGCCGCCCGTCATTACGAACTCCGCTACGCCGGCCGGGCCCTGGAGGAGGCGGAACAGAGAGACATCGTCCGCATGTCCAACGAGATTGTCTCGACCGCCCGCCGTATAAAAAAAGAAAAGACTTGATCCGCTTGCAATCCATTGGAGATTTGGATAGTCTTTTCTTCCTTCATGAAAAGTTTCCGTAAGGAACTCTATTTCGAGGTCCCCAGCCGGCGGGGATTCGTCAACATCACCCCCCGGGTCGAGGCCTGTCTCAGGGAAAGCAAGATCCGCGAAGGCTTTTGTCTCGTCAACTCGATGCATATCACTTCCTCGGTCTTCATCAACGACGATGAAATCGGCCTCCACCATGATTTTGAGGTCTGGCTGGAGAAGCTTGCCCCCCACGAACCCGTCGGCGCCTACCGCCACAACGGCTTCGAAGACAACGCCGACGCCCACCTGAAGCGGCAGGTCATGGGACGGGAGGTCGTTGTCGCCGTCACGGACGGGAAGCTCGATTTCGGAACCTGGGAGCGGATTTTCTACGGAGAGTTCGACGGAAAACGGAAAAAACGCGTCCTGGTCAAAATCATCGGAGAATAATCGCATTTTTCATCATATACCGGAGGTCATCATGAAACACCGCAACCTGTCGCTGGCTCTTCTTCCCGCCGTTCTCCTCGTCCTCTGCTCCCTCCCCGCCTCATCGACCGGCCGGAACCCGGCCAAGGCGAAAGTCAAAATCGAGAAGGAAAAGCAAACCGTCCTGGATTGGCTTTCCCGTCCTGAAACGGTGACCCGGTTCGGCAATATTTCCGACACCATCTGGGAATATGCCGAGCTCGGTCTCCAGGAATTCCGCTCGTCCAAGCTCCTGGCCGACACCCTCGAGGAAGCGGGCTTTTCTGTCGAGCGCGGACTGGCGGGCATGCCGACTTGCTTTGTCGGGACTTACGGCTCCGGGAAACCGGTCATCGGCCTGTTGGGCGAGTTCGACGCCCTGCCCATGCTCTCCCAGAAGGCCAACGTCCCGCGTCAGGACCCGCTCGTTCCGGGCGCACCCGGCCACGGCTGCGGCCATAACTCGATGGCCACGGCGGCCGTTTCGGCGGCCATCGCCGTCAAGGAAGCGATGGACAAGCACCATCTGTCCGGGACGATCAAAGTCTTCGGCTCGCCGGCCGAGGAGATCGTCGCCAGCCGGCCTTACATGGTCCGGGCCGGTTTGTTCGAGGGCGTCGACGCGGTCATCGACAATCACAGCGGCGACGGCCTGAGCACGGGCTACGGCCGGAACGGCAATGCGCTGTTCTCGGCCATCTTTTCCTTCAAGGGCAAGACCTCCCACGGGGCCTCGGCCTGGTCGGGCCGGAGCGCCCTGGACGCCGTCGAAATCATGAACGTCGCGACCAACTACCTCCGGGAGCACCTTCCCATCTCCCATCGGATGCATTACATCGTTTTCGAGGGAGGGGAAGCGCCCAACGTCGTCCCGGACAAGGCCAGCGTTTGGTACTATGTCCGTAACACCGATGCGCTCCTCATGGACATGTACGAACGGGTCGTGAACTGCGCCAAGGCCGCGGCCCTGGCCACGGGGACGGAGCTCCTCCCCATCCGGGTCATCAGCGCCATCCATCAAAGCCACCTCAACAAAGGGATGGCCGAGCTCCTCCAGAAAAACATCGAGATCGTCGGAATGCCGGCCTGGTCGGAGGAGGAAATCGGTTTCGCCAAGGCCCTCCAGAAAGAGCTCAAAGCCGAGGAAACCGGCATGCCCGCCGAAGTCGGCAAGCTCCGCGAACCGCGCGGAGACCAGACCGGCGGCGGCTCCACGGACGTCGGGGAGGTGACCCTGGTCGCCCCCACAGCCTCTGTCTATTTCCCCGGACGCGTGCCGGGCTCGATCGCCCACCATTGGTCGGCCGTCGCCTGCACCGTTGGAACGGCCATGCACAAGGGCCTCAACGCCGGGGCCAAAGTCATCGCCGCCTCGGCGGTCGACCTTCTGACAAAACCGGCGGAGCTGAAAAAAATCAGGGAGGAGTTCGAGGCCTACATCGCCAAGAATCCGTACAAGCCCTTCCTCCCGGCCGACGCGGTCCCGCCCCTGGACCTCAACGAAGCCCTGATGAACAAATTCCGGCCGCTCATGGACAAAGCCGCGGAAATCAAAAAATAGCTAGGGCGCGTCTGGAGAGAGGCTTTTCGGCTATTGGGAATTACACCGAGATCTGCGGCGTTCAGCCCTCTTTCCCCACCACGTCCTTGCGAAGGGCGCTGTTGCCCCCCTCGTTGGTGAATCGGACGAAGGGCCGGGAACGGTCGAGAAGATAGCGATACGTGACGTGGGTTTTCTTGTGGATGCCGCCGATCTGCTCGTAGATCTTCCGCATCCGGGGGTTGTAATCCCCCACCCATGACAGCTCGATTTCCTTGTAGTGCGGCCGGGATTGGACGGCCCGGACGAAATGGAGGAACAGCGGCCCGATGACGCTGGAGTTCTGAAACTCAGGGACGACCCCGGCCAGGAGGACGCGGTTCCGGGTAATCGTTTTCCCTTTGACCATCCGGAGAAACGTGAGCGTCTGCCACCAGTGCAGGCGGCCGTTGAACTTGGCCAGGACCTGGTTGATGTCCGGGAAGGTGACGACAACGCCGATCGGCTGTTCGTCCTTGTAGGCGAACCAGACAAAATCCTCGACGATGATCGGCTCCGCCGCCTTGATGATCCGTCCGATTTCAGCGGCCGAGACCGGCTGGTAGTCTTCCATGTAATCAGCCCAGGTCCGGTTCAGGATCTCGACCAGGTCGGCGATGAAGCGGGTCGAATGTTTTTTATCGTAGGGGCGAAAGGCATACGTCCCTTTCTTGATGATATGCTCGGCGAATTTGACCATTCGCTCGGGAAACGGCTCGGCCAGGTCCTTGTGGTAGGAAAACTGGCGGAAATACTCCTGGAAGCCGTATCCTTCCAGGAGCGTCCTGTAATAGGGCTTGTTGTAGGGCATCCCATAGCCCTGGGGCATGAATCCTTCGACCAGGACGCCCCAGTTGCTGAAATTGGCCCCGAAATTGACGCTGGCGTCGATCGCCTGGACCCCGCGGGCGGCCAGCCAATCCCGGGCCGCATCGAGCATCAAGGCGGCCGCGGCCGGGTCGTCCGGGCATTCGAAAAAGCCGACGCCCCCCTCGGCCGGGTTCTTCCTCTTCACTTTTTCAAAATCGACGAAAGCGCCGATTCGTCCCACGGCCCGCCCGCCTCCGTCCCGCAGGACCCAGCGGACCGCCTCGCCGTGGTCGAACGAGGCGTTTTTCTTCGGGTCGAAGACCGCCTCAACCTCCATGTCCAGGGGCGCGATCCAGTTCGGGTCGCCGGCGTAAATCGACCTGGCGACGTCGTGGAAGACGCGGGTTCCGATCGCGGCGGAGATTTCCTGAAGCGTCATCGGGCCTTTACCTCCGTCCATAGTCGATCTCGTCGGGCAGCTCGTTTCTGTCGGTTGCGCGGTCATGGGGGAAATGGGCGGCCAGGCGCTCTCCGGCCGTCCGGATGCCCTCGATCAATCCATCGGTGAACTCCCCATTCCGGAAACGCCGGGAAAGCGCCGAAGCCGTCTCCGTCCAGAAATCCGGTCCGACCCGGGCATGAATGCCTTCGTCGCCCAGAATGACGAATTTTCGGCGCGAGGGAACGATATAGAAGAGGATCCCGTTGCGATCTTTGGTCGCGTCCATCTTGAGGCGATGGAAGGCCCTCTCCGCCGTGGGTCGGACGGGACCCCAGAAAAAGCGGGATATGGAAACACGGATCTCCCCGGATGTCCGATATTCCGCCTCTGCGATCGCTTCCAGAACGCGGGCCTCATCGATCCTGACAAGCCAGTGTGGGCGAAACCTGATCGCCATGTCCGCCTCCTTCACCATCCCCCGGAGGCGCCGCCGCCTCCGGAGCGCCCGCCGCCGCCGCGGAATCCCCCGCCTCCCCCTCCGCTTCCACGGCCTCCGGAAAGAAGGCTGAACAGAAGCCAGAGAGCCAGACGGGGATTGGTTATGAAGAGAATCAGAAAGATGACCCCGCCGATAATGAGAAAAATCGGAGGGATTTCATCCCGACCGCCGTCCCGGTCCCGGAGGGGTCGTTCGCCATCAGAAGCGGGCTTGCCCTCGATCGTCTCCAGGAGGGAAACGACCGCATCCCGGACGGCCGCATCCGCTTCTCCCCGCTGAATCCCGGCGGCGAGGACATCCCGGATCAGCCGGCCGGCGATGGAGTCGGTGACGACCCCTTCCAGGCCGTAGCCGACCTCGATCCGGATCTTGCGGTCGTCTGAGAAAATGAAAAGAACCAGACCATCCTCCAGCCCTTTCCGGCCGACCTTCCAGGCGGCAAAGGCACGGGCGGCGAAATCTTCCAGGGGGATGTCCCCGGTCGTCCGGGAGATGTACAGGATGACCTGGTGTCCCGTCCGTCGCTCGAATCCTTCCAGCCGCGAATCGATATCGGCCCTCGTTGCGGGGGAGATGAAGCCGGCCAGGTCGGTCGCCCATCGGTCCGGAGCGGGGGGAATCCCCGTCGCCTGGACGGCGGCCGAGGCGAGGACGCAGGCCAGAAAAAAACCCGTCGCCGAAAAGAGCCCGCACGGCATCCGCGGGCCGAAGGGCCGCCTCATCGTCTTAGACCGGATCGACTGCTCAGTCGAACTTTACCGCCGGGGCTTTGTCCGCCCCGGGCTGGGACTTGAAGTAAGACTTCTCGGCAAACCGGTTGCCGAAGAATCCGGCAAGGAGGACCGTGGGGAAGCTCATCCGCTTGGTATTGAAGGCCTGGGCCGATTCGTTGAAAACACGACGCTCCTGGGTGATCCGGTTCTCCGTCCCCTCGAGCTGGTCCTGGAGCATTTTAAAGTTTTCCGTGGCCTTGAGCTCGGGATAGTTTTCGACGGCCACCAGGAGCCGGGACAAGGCCGAACCCAGTTCGCCCTGAGCCTGTTCAAACCGGGCGAACGCCTCGGGGTCGTTGACCACATCGGCCCCGACCTGGATCTGTCCGACCTTGGCCCTGGCCTCGGTGACGGCCGTGTAGGTTTCCCTCTCGAAGCTGGCCGCGCCCTTGACCGTTTCGACCAGGTTCGGCACGAGGTCGGCCCGCCGCTGATAGACGTTCTCGACCTGGCCCCACTTGGCCCTCACATCCTGGTCGAGCTTGTTGAGGCTGTTATAGGCCCCGATGCCCCACAAGGCCAGGATGACGACGATGACAACGAGGATTCCCAGGCCGCCGAGCAGGCCGAACCGCCGCTTGGGGGCCGCCGCGGGAATTTGAGGCGTTCCATTGGTCATGGTTGTTCTCTCCCTTCAGGAAAATATACGATGGTCGACGGGCACGGTTTATTGTATCGGGTCGCGGCGCGGGATTCAACCCGCTTCGCCGCCTGAAGCATGGGCAGTCCGGGTCAGACGACCGTTCCAGACGGCAGAACGGCGTTTTTCGGAACGACAATGATCCCGTCGACGAGGCAGACATCCTCGCCGATGCGGTCGCGGACGCCGGCGGCGTTGATCAGCTTGACTCCGTCGCCGATTCGGGCGTTCTTGTCGATGATCGCGTTGCGGATTTCGCAGTTGCGGCCCACGCCGACGGCCGGAAGGCCCCGGGCGGCCGAACTCCGGAGGTCTTCGGCCGATTCATAGAAATCCGCGCCCATCATCACTGTCCGGAGCAGCTGGGTCCCCTCTCCGATCCGCGACCGGATCCCGATAATCGACTGCCGGATATAGGCCCGGTTGATAATGCTTCCCTCGCAGAGGATGGACTCGTGGACGTCGGCGTCGAGAATCTTGGACCCGGGCAGGAAGCGGGGCAGACTGAAGACGGGCTTGTCCTCGTCGTAGAAGTTGAACCGCGGCAGAGGATGGGTCAGGCCGATATTGGCCTCGAAAAAGTTCGGGATCGTCCCGATATCCTCCCAGTAGCCGTCGAAGAAATGGGCGAACACCCTCTTGTCCTGGATGGCCCGGGGGATGATCTGCCGGCCGAAATCCTCGTCCGTTGTGCTTTCCAGGACATCCTTCAGGACCTTCCAGTTGAACAGGTAGATGCCCATCGAGGCGGTGTGGGCCCGGCCGCGGGCGTCGACGCCGTTGGCCTCAAAAACCTCCGGGTCGACGGCCATCCCGTCGATCGCGGCGTCGTCCTTGGGCTTTTCCTTGAATTCGACGATCCGGTTGCTCGCGTCGACTTTCAGGACACCCAGGCTGGGAACATCCTTGCGCGCGGCTGGAACGACCGATATCGTGATGTCCGCGCCGGCTTTCTCGTGGGCCTCGACGAATTTCCGGTAATCCATCCGGTAGAGGTGGTCGCCCGACAGGATCAGGATGAGATCGCCCGAGCCCTCGATAGTCGAGAGGTTGTGACGGACGGCATCGGCCGTTCCCTGGAACCAGCCCCGGTTCTCCAGCGTCTGCTTGGCCGCCAGGATGGTGATGTAGTCCTTGTGGAACTGGTCGAACCGGTAGGACGTGAAGATATGGCGATGGATGGATTCGCTGGCGAATTGGGTCAGGATGAAGATCCGGCGGTATCCGGAATGGATGCAATTGGAAATGGGAATGTCGATCAGGCGGAATCGCCCCCCGATCGGAACGGCCGGTTTGCTCCGGATCTTGGTCAAGGGATACAGGCGGCTCCCCTGTCCGCCGGCCAGGATGAGTGTTGAGACGCGGGCGGCCATGCGCTCCTCCCTTCCCGCCCATTATATGCGAAATCGCCGGCAAAGGACATGGCCGGGCTTTACATTTATTCCGGATTGGGCTATCTTATGCTCCAGAATCGGTGAAACGAACCGCGGGGAGGCGTTCATGTCCGAAGACGCACTGGAGAAACGAACCTGCGCCCGCTTCAGGATCCCGGGAGCAACAGTCGCCTTCAGGAGAGAAAAGGGGCTTTTTAAAAAAAGCTCGTACGGGGCCGAATTTCTTCCGATGCTGGACATCAGCCGGGGAGGGATCCGCTTTCTCTCCCAGGAGATGCTCGACCTCGACACCCGCATCCACCTCAGCGTCCAGGTCCCCGGCGACACGGCCCCCCTCAAGATGGAAGGCATCGTCCGGTGGTTCGCCACCAATCCCGGCCAAAGCTATAAATACCAACTCGGCGTCCAGTTCCTGCCGTACGGCGAAAAAAAGGACATGAACTACCCCGGCAACCTCGTCAAGATCATTTCCTACGAACAGAAATTCATGGATGAGACAACGATCATCAAGGACGAAACCGGGGGGCGCCGCGACGGCACCTTCGAAGTCTAGTCGTGAATCATACCGTCTAGGGAACGACCGCCTCGAGCTTGAGGTCCCGGTCTTCCCAGCGGATCAGCCGGCGATCCCCTTCTCCCGCAACTTCCCGCCCGTCGAGCCGCACGACCGGACCGGTCGCGCCTTCCCGCCGCTTGATTTCGAACCGAAGCCGCCGGCCTCGAAACGGGATGTCGCCGAAGACCCCGCCCGATCCGGGCAGAAGACGGGGGCGGAACTCAAGGCCATCTTCCCGGGGACGGAATCCAAGCAGGTGCCGGACCGCCAGCATGGCCGTCTCCGCCCAAGCCCAGGGGATGATCCCGATTTGAGCGTAAGGCGGAGCAATCCGGTCGCCATGCAATTCGAACCAGGCTCCCGAGCGGGCGCTGGGCAGGGATTCGAGCCAGCGCAGGATTCTCTCGACCCGGGCCGGCATGCCCGCCTCGACATAGGCCCGGGCGATCAGGAGTCCCACGAGCGGCCATGGGCCGGATGAATCGGCTTCGGAGGTGAAGTGATAACGGCCGTATCCGCCCATCGTCCAATCCTGATTCCAAAGCTCTTCCAACCCGGCCAGGGTGGCCCGGCAGGCAGTGTCGTCGGCCGGAAGGAATCCGAGAACGATGGGCAGGGCGGCCGCCGCGTCCGGGTTGAGATAATGGGCGATCGGCCGGGACAGGGGAACCCCGTCCGGAAGACCCGACCCGGGGCGGGGCGAGATCGTTTCCTGGACGGAACCATCGAGGCGCCGACGCTTGATGAATCCCCGCCCGTCGATCATCCGGTACTTCGGGTGGAAGAGGACGATGTCCCGAAGCCGCATTGATTCCGAGGACCAGCGCCCGGCTTCCTCCTCCCGCCCCATCCACCGGGCCATCGTCGCCGCGGCGGCGAGTCCGAGCGAGTGGAAAACCTGGTACATCAGCTCGAACCCGGGTTCGATCCCAAAGGCCGCGTGCCGCTCCCAGAATTCCCTCCGGTTGAAAAGCAGCCCCGACTCGGGATCCCGGAATTCGGGGCGCAGGGGGAATTCGGCCGCCGCCCTGATTTTGGACCAGTATTCCGAGATGATGGACCGGTCCCCGCTCCACAGGACATACTCCTTCAGGGC
>JAFGEN010000355.1 GCA_016931595.1 Candidatus Aminicenantota bacterium
ATCACCAAGGGCCCGTCGTCGGTCCTGTACGGTCCCAACACCCTGGCCGGAATCGTCAACGTCATGACCCGCCGGCCGGGAGAGGATCCTTACTTGTCCGTCCAGGGCAGCCTCGGCGGGAACAAGACCCGGAACGTCGTCCTCGACGGCGGTTTCCGCCTGAACCGGTTCGCTTTTTCCGGCGTTGCGGGGTACCAGGATTCCGACGGCTTCACCTATCCCGACCCTGAGACGGGGGAGAAGAACGATTGGATGAATACGTATTACAAGCGGTTCAACCTCAACGCTAAGGTCTATTACACCCCCAATGACGACACCGAGATCATGATCAACGGCGGCCTCTACCAGTCGGATTACGGCATGCCCCCGGCCGTGGGCATCCAAAAAGCCCGCTATTGGTATTTCAAGAACTGGGACCGCTATGCCCTGAACGCCGGCGGGTTCACGTCGCTGGCGGACGGAGTCACGCTCCGTTTCCGGGCGTTCTACGTGAACTATCGCAACACCCTGGACCAGTTCAAGGACAAAGAGATGACCAAACGCCAGTTCGAAGGCACCTTCGATAACTACGTCTACGGCGCCTTCGCCCTGTCGGAATTCGTTCTGTCCTCGTCCAATACCCTGAAAGCCAGCCTGAACTACCAGCGGGACCTGGCCCGAACCCAGGACGACGTCGGCCTTCCGTTCGACGAATACGACCAGGGGACGTTCTCGGCGGCCGTGGAAGACCATCTGTCCCTGGGCGACAAGTGGAAGGTGATCGGCGGCCTCAGCTTCGACCTCATCAGCAAATATTCCGGCGGGACTTATAACCGCCTCAATCCCATGATCGGACTGAAGTTCACCCCGAACGAAGCCCTGGATATGCACGTCTCCTTCTCCCAAAAATCACGCTTCCCCAACATGCGGGCGATGTACTCGCACTCGAGCGGCAATCCGGACCTTCTGAGCGAGATGGGGACGAATGTGGAGGGCGGCTTCACCTGGGACGGCCCCGTCCGGATCTCGGGGTCGCTCTTCACTTACCGGTTCAAGAACATGATCGACTCGCTCACCCTGGCCGACGGAACGAAACGGTACTGGAACGTCGGCAAGGCCCGGATCGACGGCTTCGAAATACAACTTTCCAAGTCGCTCGGCTGGGTTGAAGGCACCCTCAACTACACGAACCTCGATCACCGGAACGAAACCGATAATCGTCCGCTGGACCTCATCAGCTGCAGCTCGTTGAGCTTCGACCTGACTCTTCGGCCCGCGGCCGGCCTGCGGCTGAGCGTCTTCGGCCTTTCGGCCTCGGAAGCGCCCTGGTACGATTTCTCGTCCCTGACGATTCTCCGCGTTCCCGGGTATTTCAACCTCGACGTGGTCGCGGCCTATGACTTCGGCCGGTTCGAGCTGTTTGTCAAGGTATCCAACATCTTCGACGATTATCTCTACACCGAGCCGATCTTCCCCTGGCGGTCGCGGTTCTTTGAATTCGGCGCCCGGGTCGATGTGTTCTGACAATTGACTCTGCGGCCGAGGGGAATTATCATCCGGCCATGCCGCCGCTCATCCGCTCCTTGCATCCCGGCGAGTTGGCGCTCGCCTCGGATTTCCCGGCCAGGGAAGGATGGACGAGCGAAACCCCGGAGATGTTCGAGGGCTTTCTCGCCCATGATCCGAACGGATTTCTCGCGGCCGAGGAAAACGGACGCCTGGTCGGGATCTGCGCGGCCACATCCTACGGAAACAGCGGCTTCATCGGCGAACTGATCGTCCTGCGCGAAGCCAGGGGCCGGGGTCTCGGCCCCGCTCTCCTGGATGCCGCAGTCGGCTATCTGAAGTCGCGCGGGGCCGAACACATTTATCTCGATGCGGTGCGGAAAGCCGCTCCGTTTTATGAGCTTTCCGGATTCAGGCCTGTCTGCCGCTCACTGCGTTTTGCGGGTTGGGCCGATGAAGTCGTCCTGCCCGACACCCGGGATGAAAACGGAGCCCTGCGGCCCATGGAAACTGACGACCTTCCCGCGGTTTGCGCCCTGGACCTCGAGGCGTTCGGCGCGGACCGGTCGTTTTTCCTCAAGCGACGCCGGGCGCTTCATCCCGAGTTTGCCTGGGTCCTCGAAGAGGCAGCGGGAATCGCTGGGTATATCCTGGGTCATCCGGGGAACGACATCGTTGTTGCGGCTCCGTTGATTGCGGCCGGACGTTGCTTGAGCCCATTTCGACTTCTCGGCCCGTTTCTGGCCCGGGTGGGAGAACGGCGTTTCCGGGCCGGCGTCCTCGAGACGAATACGGCGTCTGTCCGATTTTTCCGATCCCTTCCAGGATTGACTGAATTCCGGCCCAGCATCCGGATGGTCTTGGGAGATTCCAGCCGGCTGGGAGATTCGCCGATGTGCCTGGCGATTGGATCGCCGGCCAAGGGGTGACTCATGTGCGACACGTTCGTAGCCCGGGGGGCGGCGACGGCCGGCGGGGCGACGATCTTTGGAAAAAACAGCGACCGCGAGCCCAATGAAGCCCAGGTCCTGGAATACCATCCCCGGCGGGAATATGACCCGAAGGCCGAAGTCCGGCTGACGTACAAGACGATTCCCCAGGCCCGCGAAACCAGGGCTGTCTGGATTTCGCGGCCGTTTTGGATGTGGGGGGCGGAAATCGGGGCCAACGAAGACGGCGTGGCCATCGGGAACGAGGCTGTCTGGTCGAAGATGCCGCTGTCCCGGGCTCCCGGCATTACGGGCATGGACATGCTCCGGCTGGCCCTTGAGCGGGCGACAACCGCCGAGCAAGCCCTCGAAACGATCGCCGGCCTTCTTCACGATCACGGCCAGGGCGGTATCTGCGGCTACCGCGACAAGAAAATGACTTACCACAACAGCTTCATCATCGCCGACCCGGAGGAAGCCTGGGTCCTGGAGACGGCCGGGCCGCTCTGGGCCGCCCGCAAGGTCGCCGAGGCGGCCTCCATCAGCAACGGGTTGACCATAGGCGAAGAGATCGACCGGATGCATCCCGACCTCATTCCGACCGCCCGGAAGAAGGGATGGTTGAAAAAGGGAGAGACGTTCGATTTCGCCCGCACCTTCTCCGACTGGTTCTATACGACGTTTTCAGCCTGCCGCCCGCGCTGGACCCGGTCGCTGGCCTGTCTGATCGAACGCCACGGTTCCTTGGACGATGCCGCGGCCGCGGGCATCCTTCGCGACCATGCCGGGGACGACTACCGGCCGGACGGCCATTTCCTCGGCAATCGCATCTGCGCCCATGCGGCCAATGCCCTGGCCAGGAAGGCGACCCAGACGACGGCTTCGCTCGTCGCCTATCTTCCGAAAGAACCGGAGCGTCGGACTTATTGGGTCACCGCCACGGCCGCGCCCTGCCTGTCGATCTTCAAACCGGTCTGGTTTGGAGCGAAGGCCATGCCCGATTTGGGTCCGAGCCCGGGTGAGCGGTTCGACGAGACGTCGCTCTGGTGGCGGCACGAGAGATTCCACCGGACCGTTCTCGAGGATTTCGACACCCGGAGGAACGCATTCTCCGCCGAGAGGGATGAATACGAGCGCGAAGTGAGGCGGAAAGCCCAATCGGTTCCGGCGGGGGAGCGGGCGGATTTTACCGCCCGAATTTTTGCCGAAGCCGACCGATTGACGGCCGAATGGCTGGAGCG
>JAFGEN010000356.1 GCA_016931595.1 Candidatus Aminicenantota bacterium
GGCGGGAGATATTCCCGGCCAATGGGATAGTCAATCCTTACTTATCCCACTGGTCAGGAAGCCGCAATCGGAATATACTTCCTCCATGGACCTTTCGGGAAAGACCGTCATCGTCACGGGGGCCTCGAGCGGAATCGGCCTGGCCCTCAGCCGCCTCCTGGCCAAGGAAAAGCTCAACCTCGCCGTCGTCGCCCGGCGCGAGGACGCCTTGAAAAAGCTGGCCGAAGAATTGAAGGATTCCGGCAGCGCCGTCCTGCCCGTCCCCTTGTGTGTGACCCGGAAGGAGGACATCCAGAGGGCCTGCCGCGAAATCAAGTCGCGCTTCGGCCAAATCGACGTCGCCGTCCTCAACGCCGGCTTGGCCTACCGGTGCGGGATCGAACCGTTCGACGCCGAAGCGGGCCGGAAAATTTTCGAAGTCAACGTCTTCGGGGTCATCGATTTCATCGGCGAGCTTCTGCCCGACATGCGGGCCAGGGGCGCGGGAATGATCGTCGGCGTCTCCAGCCTGGCCGACAGCCGGGGATTTCCCCGCAACGGGTTCTACAGCGCGAGCAAGTCGGCCGTGACCTTCATCCTCGACGCCTTGCGGGTCGAATCGAAGAAGCACGGGATCAAGGTGGTCACGGTCAAGCCCGGGTTCGTTAAAACGGAGATGACCGCGAAAAACGACTTTCCCATGCCGTTCCTCCTTTCGCCCGAGAAAGCGGCTTCGATCATCCTCAAGGGGATGAAGAAGGAAAAGAAATATATCCAGTTCCCCTTCCCCATGTGGGCAAGCTCCAAGGTCATCAAGTTCATGCCCAACTTCCTCTACGAACCGATCGCCGCCAAAGTCAAAAAATAATCCGTTCGCGGAGGTTCGTCATGCGCGCCCGTCCGAAAACCATCGTCCCGGCTCTTTGCTTCGCCATCGCCGTCGGATCGCTTTCAAGCTGCGCCTCCCTGGAGCAGTTCGTCTCGGCCCTGTCCAACCTCCATCGGCTGCAGTTCCGACTGGCCGACGTCACGAATTTTTCCGTCATGGGCATCCGCCTGGGTGGAAAGTCGGCATTGGCCGACTTCAGCGTCGCCGACGGTCTCCGCCTTGTCCAGGCGTTTTCCAGCAAGCGCCTGCCGGCCGAATTCGTCATCAACATCGAGGCGGTCAACCCCAACGACGGGCGGGGCGGCTCGCCCCAGACCGTGTCCACCTTGACCGGCTTGGAAAGCCGCCTCCTGATCGACGACGTCCCCACGGTCATCGGCAACATCGACCGGGCGATCGAGATTCCCGGCACAGGACAGGCCTCGACCATCCCGATCCGGATGTCGATCGACCTGTATTCGTTCTTCGCCGATAAGGGATACAACGGCCTGATCAATCTGGCCTTGGCCCTGGGCGGGGCCAACCGCGACACGACCCGCATCGCCCTCGATGCCCAGCCCTCGGTCACGACCCCGATCGGCCCGATCGTCTATCCCGGCCGGATCACCATCATCAGCCGGGAGTTCCGTTGAGGCCGGCGTCAGCTCGTTATTTCCGCAATCTTACGGGCCTTGGAGTCGCCGCGGTACTGGCGCAATAAGAGCCCGGTCGGCTCCCCGTTTTCCCCTCGTTCGAAACGAAGATACGTTCCGTTGGACAGGATCGGATAGAAAACATCCTGTTCGACCTGGATGAGCTTGTTGTCCGGTTGGCCCGGTGTTTTGAGGACGAGGGAAGCGCCTGACAGCGTGACGGTCAGAGGCGGGCCGTCTTCCCTTTCGTACGTTCCGGCCAATTTCCCGGCTTCCTCGGGCGTCTGGGACGGGAACGGCCGGGCGGCGGGATCGCCGGCGTCGAGGATTTTCCGGACCAGGAGGCCGAAGCCGTTGGGCCCGACATTGTTGCTCTCGAACGTATTCACCCGATGGACGATCACCATGTCCCGGTCGGGAAGGACGATCATGTAGTGCCCGCCCGCGCCCCGGGCCGAGTACGTCCCGTCGGGCAGGTCGACGGCCGGAAAATGAGGGATCTTGTTCCCCTTTTTCGCCACCCACCACATGTATCCGTAACCGTCCCCGCCGTAGATTTCCGCGTCCGACATGTAGGACGTCGATTCCTTCACCCAGGCCGACGAGACGACCTGGCGGTCGTTCCATTTACCGTTCCGCAGCATCAGGAGCCCGAAGCGGGCCATATCCCTCGCCGTCAGGACGAAATGATAAGCCGGATGGACCGAGGCCCCCGTCTTCTGGTAGATGCCGTCCTCGGGCATATAGTTCTCGCAGTCGATGGGCATCAGGATGTCTTCCCCGAGGGCCTCGAAGAATTTTTTTCCGGTTTTCTGTTCGAAGACGGTCAGAAGGACGTTGAAATCCCAATTGTTGTAAAGCCAGAATTCCCCGGGTTTCTTGGAGCCCCGGGGAGGCTTGACCGCCCTCATGCTCGGCGCTTCCGCCTCGGCGTCGTGATAGATGCCCGAGCGGGCCATCAGGCAATGGCGGACGGTGGCTTTCTTCTCGACCTCAGTCAAGGGCGGTTCGTCGTCGATGCCCAGCTCGGCCATGGTTTGATCGAGGTCGATCGCGCCGTTCTCGACGTACTTCCCGTACAGGGCGCTCATGAAGCTTTTCCGGCCTGAATGGAGCAGGTACTTGGTTTCCACCGCGCCCCATTCGAAGAGGATCTTGCCGTCGACAACGACCATGACCGCGGCCGTGGCCAGGTTCTCGGCGGCGAATTTTTGCGCCTCCACGAGCTTCGCCCGGTCGAATCCATACTTGGAAACATCCGTGATTTTTTCCCAGGTTTTCCCGGGAACCGTCTGCGTCGCGGCGCCGGACGGAACGGCCGCGGCGGCGAGCCCGAGGCAGAGAGCCAAGAGCCCGAACGACTTGTTTTGGACTTTCATCGTGGTCTCCTTCCGGCCCTCAAGGCCGGACCGCGTCCAACTCTTCCCAGACCGCCCGGAACGTATAAGGAAACAAATCCTTGGCCGGGAGGTCCAGGTAAGTCTTTTTCTGCATTTCTTCGAGGGCTTCCTCGTACGGGACATTCCGGCTTTTCAAGTCGCGGATATCCGCGAGCAGCCGGGTCATCATCTCCCTCAACCGGGCGAGGCCGTCGCGGGACATGACCGCGCCGTGGCCGGGAACGATCCGGGTCCAGCCTTCCATTTTTTCCAGCTGTTCGAGGACGGAAATCCAGTTCACAAGACTGCCGCCGCCCGGTCCGTCGAGGTACGGCAGGGCTCCGTTCAAAACAAAGTCTCCGGTATGAAGGATGCCGTAATCGGGAAACAAGACCATGATATTGTCCCGGCAGTGGCCGGGGCCAAGATAGAGCAGCCGAACTCTCCCCCTACCGGCGTTCACGGAGAGGGATTCGGAGAAGGTCAGGTCGGCCTCGAGCGGTTTGACGGACCGATAACGCTCCCGGGCGTCCGTGTTCAAGGCCAGGGCCCGCTCGGCATTTTTCCGTTCCTCCTTCGAAAGGGAAGCATCGGCCGCCTGCTTTTCCAAAAAGGCGATCGCCCGGTCTCCCGGTCCGAAAAGCAGCTCATTCATCAGCGGTTCCAGGCGCTCGGCCATGTTCCGGTTGAGGCTGTCATGGGCGATGGTGATCGTCGAGTCGGGAAAAGCCGCCGCCCCGCCGGCGTGGTCGTAATGGTAATGGGTCAGAACCAGGAACCGGGGCTCCTTGCCCGTCGTTTTCCGGATCAAGTCGACAAGGCGCATTCCGTGGTCCGGGACCGTGCCGCAATCGACCGCCAGGACGCCTTCCGGGCCGTCCCAGAAAAGGACATTGCCCCCGGTGTTTCGGACCAGGTAGAGACCCTCGTCGAGTTTTTCGGCCGTCAGTTCAGGCCGGACCTGGGCGGGAAGCCCTCCGGCAAGCGAAAAAAGAATGATCATCGTCGATATCACCCTCGGCATGATTCTCTCCTTCCTTGCATGATTCACAAGTCGTGATGGCTCGGGATCAAAGCCAAACATACCAAATACGACCCGCCCCCCCTATCCGTTTCCCCCCGGACCTACAGAAAAAGTGTGAATCTCGCGGCAACCATATCTCCTGACTATCAGTATATATAGGCAAAGGAGCATACGATGGCCGCCCTTCCGACCGTGAACGAATCCATGTTTCTGGCCTCGATCATCGCCCTGGGAGACGACGCCTACGGCGTCGCAATCCGCGAGAAAGCGGCCGAGCTTTCCGGAACGAAAGTCACCTACGGCTGCCTGTACAGCCACCTGGACCAGATCCACCGCAAGGGATACGTCGTCAAGCGCCTGGGAGATCCGACCGCGGAACGGGGCGGCCGGGGAAAGATCTTTTATACGGCGACTCCGGCCGGGTTGAAAGCCCTCAAGTCCTTCCTGGCCGTCCAAAAATCGATCCGGGCCGCTCTCCCCGCCGTGGTCCTGGAGGGGAAATCATGAATCCCCCGCCGGCCGCCTTCCGCCTTCTGGCCTTCGTCGCCCGGACGCCCGATTATCCCTTTCTCGAAGCCGACCTGAGGGAGGAACATGCCATCCGGGCAGAATCCCGCGGCCGACGGCGGGCTGATTTCTGGCTCTGGCGCCAGATCCTCGCCTCCCTCCCCCGCTTCGCCTTTCAACATTTCCGCTGGAGCTTGATCATGATGAAAAACGCCCTCATCGTCGCCTGGCGCCATATGCGGCGGCACAAAGGCTTTTCCGCCCTCAATATCCTCGGCCTGGCCGGCGGCCTGGCCTGCTGTCTCCTCATCGGATCCTGGATCCTGGACGAAACGAGCTACGACCGCTTCCATGAAAACGCGGCCTCCATCTGCCGGGTGGAATCCGACTCCGGTTACGCCGGTCGCGTCCTCCATATCAATTGGACGCCCCATCCGCTCGGACCGGCCCTCGAATCCGAAATCCCAGAAATCGTCGGATCGGCCCGCGCCTGGAACCAGCGGAATCCCCTGATTCGATACGGCGAAGCGTCCACCGACGCCTGGACCGTCTGGGCCGTCGACCCTTCGTTCCTGGACATGTTCACCTTCCCCCTGTTGAAGGGAGATTCAGCCCGAGCCCTGGAGGGAACGACTTCCGTTGTTTTGACCGAGCGGGCGGCCCGGGCGATTTTCGGGTCCGAGGACCCCGTCGGCAAACCGCTTGAAATCACGGATGGCGGAACGTTCGCCGTATCGGGTGTGCTGGCCGACATTCCCCGGAATTCCTCCCTCCAATTCGACGTTCTCATTCCCTACAAAACCCTGGAGAATGCCGGCCGGGTCAGCGACGTTTTCAACGACAATCGAACAACCACGTTCGTCCGTCTGGCCGACGGGATTTCGGTCGACGCGGCCGGGTCCAAAATCCGGGATTTCATCCGGACCAAGATTCCGGAAAGCGGAATGAAGCTCGACCTCCTGGGTTTGACCCGCATCCATTTGCACACCTGGTCGGGATACGAAAAGAGGACGGCCGTTCAGTCCCTCCGTTTGTTCGCCCTGATCGCTGCGTTCGTTCTTCTGATCGGCTGCATCAATTTCATGAATCTGTCCACGGCCCGGGCGGCCCGGAGGGCCAAAGAGATCGGACTGCGGCGCACGGCCGGAGCGGGACGCGGCCACATCATCCGTCAGTTTTACGGCGAAGCCGCACTCTATTCGTTCCTGGCTTTGATCCTCGCCCTGGCCGCCGTCACCCTGTCCTATCCGGCTTTCAACGCTCTGACCGGGAAGGAGATGGGGTGGGGCTCGCTCGGGGCCGGACGCATGGCCCTGGGAGCGCTCGCCGTCGCCCTGGTCACGGCCTTGATCGCGGGCTCATACCCGGCCCTGGTTTTATCTTCCTTTCGGCCCGTCCAGGCCATCCGGGGAACGCTCTCCCGGGGCCGCGGCGGGACTCTGTTCCGCCGGATTCTGGTCGTCGTGCAATTCGCCCTTTCGGCCGGGCTGCTTGTCGGGACGGGCGTCGTCGCCCGCCAGATGGCCTTCATCCAAAATACTCCGCTGGGCTGGAGCCGGGAACAGGTCCTGGCCGTCAAGATTCCGACCGAGGCCCGTCCGACAGTCGACGCTTTGAAAGCCGAGATGTCCTCCATTCCCGGCATCCTGACCGCCGGGCTGTCCGACCAGTCGCCGGCCAACACGACCTGGAGCTCGAGCGGTTTCGGCTGGGAGGGCCTGGAACCGGAAACCAAGATCAACGTCACCTACACCACAGCCGACGAAGGCTACGTCGAAGCCCTGGGCATCAAGGTCGTCGAAGGCCGGAATTTTTCAGCCGATATCGCCACCGACAGGACCGATGCGGTCCTCGTCAACGAAGCCTTGGCCCGGATCATCGGGCCGGGCTCCGTCGTCGGAAAGCGGTTCGATTTCTGGGACCAGAAGGGGACAATCGTCGGCGTCCTGGGCGATTTCCATTTCCAGCCCTTGAGGAACAAGATCGAGCCCCTGGTCGTTCATTGGCTGGACTCCGACTGGATCAGGGTCATGGTTCTCCGCCTCGGCCCGGA
>JAFGEN010000357.1 GCA_016931595.1 Candidatus Aminicenantota bacterium
CGCCGCAGGAAGAGCTCGTCCCAGTCGACGGCGTGTCCGTCGAAATCCGGGCCGTCCACGCAGGCGAATTTCGTCTTGCCCTCGGCCGTGCAGCGGCAGGCCCCGCACATGCCGGTTCCATCGACCATGATCGGATTGAGGCTGACGATCGTTTTGATGCCGAAGGGCCGGGTCGCATCGGCGACCGAACGCATCATCGCGGTGCAGCCGACGGCCATCACCCGGTCGATCTTTTCGGTCTCGAGCAGGGCGCCGAGCCTTGCCGCTATGTATTCCCCGCCGCCGATGGCCGGATCGCGGGAGGACCAAAGGAGACGGTCGCTGACCGCCCGGTAGCGGTCGTCCCAGTACAGCAGGTAAGAAGCCTTGGCATCCAAGAGGGTGATGATCCGGTTGCCGGACCGGTAGAGCGCCCGGGCCGCGGGCCACAGGGCCCCCAGGCCGTAGCATCCGGCCGCAAGCAGCACCGTTCCGAAACAACCGATTTCCGACGGCTTTCCCAGCGGCCCGACATAAACCGGGATTTCGTCGCCCGGCCGGAGCAGGGACAATTTGCGGGTGGCCGTTCCGAGGACCAGGAAGACAGAGGTCACCGTTCCCCGGTCGGCGTCCCAATCGGCGATCGAAAGAGGAACCCGCTCGCCCTTCTCATCCGACATCAGGATGACGAACTGGCCCGGCTTGGCCGCCCGGGCGGTCTCCGGGGCTTCGACCTCGATGAGATGGATGTTGGGAACAAGACGCCGTTGGTCGATGATGCGGGGCATTTATCGTCTCCGGACCGTTCGCAGGGATTTGATTTCCTCGACCGCGTTCAAGCCCAGGCAATCGTCCGGATCGCGGAGAGGGTAAGCCGCCGTGGGGTCGAATCTCTCTTCCCGGTCGGGAATATCGACGAATCCCCTGGCAGCAAAGGCGAGGCCTTCGCACACGGCCGGCCGGTTTTCGCTCCAGGCATGAACGGCTCCGGCCAGGGCCGGGATCACCTCGGCCAGGTCCTTGAGGGCGGCCTCGCCGTTTTTCAGGGCCGGGATGCGTTCTCCGAGAGCCCGGGCCAATTCCTCAGCGATCGCCCGAAGCGGCCGGGCCTCTCCGGCCGGGGCGACGGCCGCCCGGGTGAATTGCAGCCGGCCTTCATTGTTGACGAATGTTCCCGATTGTTCGGCAAACAGCGTCCGGGGAAAAATGACATCGGCTTGAGCGACGGCTTCGCCCACGAACGCATCCATGACCACGACGAACTCTTCTCCCGCCCGCTTGAAAGACGGTTCCGGACCGGCCAGGATCAGCCCCCGCTTCCGGCCTGGACCGGAGGAGGAAGAAAACCGGCGGCCGCCGAGGAGAGCCTTGATTTCAACCGCCCCGCGGGTGTTGGCATCCCAACACACCGGAACGTAAAGTCCGCCGGTCAGCCCGGCCAGGTTCCAGAGCGCGGCGGCGTTTCTTCCACCCCAGGGCCCGGCGACAAACCGCGGCCCGAAAATGAAGGCCGGCGGCCGTCGCTTCTCGAGCAGGGCCGCGATTTTCTCCAACTTCCAGGTGGAGGATTCCGTCCGCTCCGGAGGCTTCAATTCCTTCAACGCCGAACGGAATTCGTCGAAACGCGGTCCGGAGGAATGGGGTCGTGAACCGTGATGTTCGACCAGCAGGGACAGCAAGGCCAGGAGCATCCTTCCGGCCTCTGCCGGACCGGTTTTGATCCTGAGGGAAGCGCATCGATCGTGGCCGTATTCGCCGTCCCCGACCAGGGCGAGCTTCGCCCCGCTCAACAGGGCCTGGCTGACGGCCACGCCGTAAATCGGCGCGGTCGCATGGAATGCTTCTTCAAAAACAAATACCGCCCGGGATTTGCCCAGGTCGTCGACGGTCACCGGCGGGGCGAGCAACTCGGCGCCCGGAATTCCAAGACGGCGGCCGAGGGAAAAGACGGAGGTGTCCTCGGCCAGCCGGAAACCGCCCGAACCCAGCGCTTCACGTGCCAGCCGCCCCATCGTCCAAAGATCCTCACAGGAATCCTGGGCCGAAAGAATGACTTCCGTCGAGCCCCTGAGCGGTCTCAAACCGGCGGCGGCCGCCGCTAACGCTTCATCCCAGCCGGTTTCGACCAGGCTCCCGGCCTTCCGGACCAAAGGCCGGAGCAAACGCTTGGAGTGGCCGAGGAGATCGGCGATAAGAAATCGGCCCTTGACGCAGGCTTGGCCGTCGGAGGGAGGGCCGTCAATCGGCCGGACCTCGATTGGGCGGCCGTCCTTGAGCCGAAGACCGAGGCGGCATCCCTGGCCGCATAATCCGCAGACGAATTCCCTTGTTTCATCGAATTTCGAACCGTAACGAACGGCCCTCTCGGTCAAGGCCCCGGTCGGACAGACATCGACGCAGGCCCCGCAGAACCGGCAACCGACGTCGAGCAGCCGTTTGTCCATGGACGTGCCGACAACGACCCGGGCGCCCCGGTTGACAAAGGCGATCGCCTCCGCCCCCCGGATTTCCCGGCACACCCGGACGCAGCGTCCACAGAGAATGCAGAGCCCGTCGTCCCGGTCGATGAACGGATCGTCCCGGCGGACGCCCGCGCCCCGGTAGGCTTGCGGATGGGAAAGTTCCTTCAGCCCGACTTCGGCGACGACCTTCTGCAGTTCGCACCGGCCGTCGGCCGGGCAAAGAATGCATCCGGTCGGCTCTCCCGTTTTTCGGCTGGTCGCCTTGGATTCCTCGCAGTTTTCTTTTTCCAAGCAGACAAGGCAGGCCGCGGGATGCTCGGACAGGATCAAGTCCAGGACGTCACGGCGGAGGGCCCGGATTTTTGGAGAATTCGTGACAACGGTCATCCCATCCTCGGCCGGAGTGGCGCAGGCCGGCGCGGGCAGGCGGCGGCCGGCGACCTCGACGAGGCAGATGCGGCAGGCGGCATAGGGCGCCAACCGCCGATGTTCACACAGCGTGGGGATGGAGATTCCGGCCGTCCGGGCCGCTTCGAGAATCGTCGGATTTCCGGAGAGTTCAAGATGCCGGCCGTCGATGGTGAGTTTCACGGGCGGCCTCCGCTCTTCAGTTTCAACGCCTTGATGGCCCGCCGGCCATCCTCGGTTTCCAGGTCGCAGCGGAGACAGCGCCTGGCTTCGCCCAGAGCCGCTTTCTCCTTGAGTCCCAGCTCGACTTCCTTGAAGTTCTTGGCCCTCTTGGCCGGGGCCAGATGGGGCATGGGCGGCCGGGCCGCCGAGACGGCCTCCTCCGGAGTCAGAGCGACCGCCTCAATATAGAGAGAGGGCCTGGTCAGCTTGTACTCCGGGAGAAGCGGCCGGCCTTCCAGATAACATTCGATCATGGCCGCGGCCCGACGGCCGGCGGCCATGGCTTCGATGACCGAGGCCGGGCCGGTGACCACGTCGCCGCCGGCGAACACGCCGGGGACGGACGTGGCCTTCGTTTCCGGGTCGGCGATGACCGAGCCGGAGGCGCTGACCGCGACGCCGTCTTTCTCGGTCAGGCAGGACGTGTCGGAGCGTTCGCCGACGGCCAGGATGACCGTTTCGGCTTCGACTTTATAATCCGAGCCCTCGACGGGAACGGGCTTGCGCCTCCCGCCGGCGTCTTTATCTCCGAGTTTCATCTTGAGGCATAGCGCCCCGGCGACCTTCCCGTTTTTCGCCAGGATTTTGACCGGAGCGGCCAGGAGCTTGAGGTCGATCCCTTCATCGATCGCAGCCTCGACTTCCTCGGGAAAGGCGGGCATCTCGGCCCGGGTCCGGCGGTAGAGGATGGTGACCGATTTCACGTTCGGGTCACGGACGGCCGCCCGGGCGGCATCGATGGCCGAGTTGCCTCCGCCGACAACGATGACCCGGGGACCGATGTTCACCGGCTCGCCCAGGTTGACGGCTTTAAGATAAGGGAGAGACTGGAGCACTCCTTTGGACTCTTCGCCCGGAACATTGAGGCGCATGGACTTCCAGGCTCCGGTCGCCAGGAAGAACGCCTTGAATCCATCGGTTTTGAGCCCCTCGATGGTCACATCGCGTCCAACCCGGACGCCCGTCCGGATCTCGACACCCGCTTTTCGTATGGCTTCGACCTCGGCGGCGATGATGGTCTTGGGCAGGCGGTGGTTGGGGATCCCCGCGGCCAGCATTCCGCCGGCGACGGGAAGGGCTTCAAAGACCGTCGGCCGGAATCCTTTTTCGGCCAGGTCGTAAGCCGCGGTCAGGCCGGCCGGCCCGCCGCCGATGATCGCCACGTTCTCCCGATCCCGTGGAACCCGGTCCTTGTCCCCGCGGACTTCCTGGTCCCAGCCCTCGGCCGCGGCCCGGTCGCACACGTACCTCTTGATCGCCCGGATGGAAATGGGCTCGCCCGACTCGCCGGCCTTGCAGGCGATTTCACAGGGGTGGTCGCAGGCCCGGCCGCAAATCGACGGGAGGGGATTGTCCTTGACGATGACCTCGTAGGCCTCCTTGATCCGGCCCGCGGCGACCAGGGCGATATAGGTGGACGCTTCCTGCCCGATCGGGCAGGCGTATTGGCAAGGCGAGGAAATGATTTCCCGGCAGACGCGGGCCGGGCAGCGCTTCTCCCGGATGTGGGCTTCATACTCGCTCCGGAAATGGGCCAGGGTGGAAAGGACCGGGTTGGCGGCTGTCTGACCCAATCCGCAAAGCGAGGCGGTTTTGACCGTTTGGGCCAGTTGTTCAAGTCTCCGCAAATCGGATTCGTCGGCCTTGCCTGCGGTCATCTTCCGAAGAAGCTCGGACATCTGCCGTGTCCCCACCCGGCAGGGGGCGCATTTCCCGCAGGACTCCTCCTCCAAAAAGTGGAGGTAGTAGCGGGCAAGATCGACCATGCACGTCCGGTCGTCCAGGACGATCATTCCGCCCGAGCCCATGATCGACCCGGCCTTGGCCAGGGTCTCGTAGTCGATGACAAGGTCGGCCGACGCGGCCGGTATGCAGCCGCCCGACGGACCGCCGGTCTGGACGGCTTTGAGCTTCCGGCCCTCGGGAACCCCTCCGCCGATTTCCTCGACGATTTCCCGCAAGGTGACGCCCATAGGGACTTCGACCAGTCCGGTGTTGCGGACCTGTCCGACGAGGGAAAAAATCTTCGTTCCCTTGCTCTTCTCCGTGCCGATGGAAGCGAACCACGCGCTTCCCCGGTCGAGGATGATCGGGACCGTGGCCCATGTTTCGACGTTGTTGATATTGGTCGGCTTGCCCCACAGTCCCGCTTCGGCCGGATACGGCGGCCGCGGGCGGGGGAACGCCTTTCGTCCCTCGATCGAGGCCATCATCGCCGTTTCCTCTCCGGAAACGAACGCCCCGGCGCCTTCGACCACGTGCAGGTCAAAGCTGAATTCCGAGCCGAGGATGGCTTTTCCGAGGAGCCCGCATTCACGGGCCTGGCCGATCGCCCGCTCGACGTTGCGGACCGCCAGCGGGTATTCGCCGCGGACATAGACAAACCCTTCCGAAGCCCCGATGGCGTAGGCCCCGATGATGAGGCCCTCGATCACGGCATGCGGATTGCCCTCGAGCAAGCTCCGGTCCATGTAGGCGCCCGGGTCGCCTTCATCGGCGTTGCAGACCACGTACTTGGGATGCCCGGACGACCTTCGGCAGAGGTCCCATTTGAGGGCCGTCGGGAAGCCGGCCCCCCCGCGGCCCCGGAGACCGGAGGCCCGAATCTCTTCGATCACGCCGTCTGCGGTCATGTCGTAGAGACCGCGGAGAAGTCCATGGTAACCGCCCAGGCGGATATAATCCTCGATTCGCTCCGGGTCGACCCGGAAATTGTTTTCCGAGACGAGCCGCATCTGTTTCCGGTAAAAAGGGATCTGCTCCAGCTTGGCCGCGCGTCGTTCGGTCCCGGGTATTTCCAGGGCCAGCCGCTCGACGACTTTGCCGGCCAAGGCGGTCTGCTTGACGATGGCGGGGGCATCTTCGGGCTTGAGTTTTCCGTAGAAAATCCCCTCGGGCTGGACGATCACGCTCGGCTCCATTTCGCAGAAGCCATGGCAGCCGGTCACGAGGAGGCCGACATTGTCCCCCGCGCCGAGGCGGTCGATCTCGGCCTGGAGGGCATCCCGGATTTCCAAGGCTCCGCTGGCCCGGCCGCAGGTGCCTGCGGTCACGACGATCGTCCGCCGAACAGGGGAGGTTTCATCAATCAAGCGTTTCCGCCAGTCCTCAAGATGCCCGGGGTGAAGGAGGCGGTTCAAGATTTTTTCTCCCCCGTGCGGATATTCTCGACCAGATCGCGGGCCGTCTGGGGCGAGGTCCGGGCATGGGTCACGCCGTCGACGACCATGACCGGACCGATCGCGCAACATCCGAGGCAGTTGACCGTTTCCAGTGTGAACAACCCGTCGGCCGTGGTGTCCCCCGCGGAAACGCCCAGGACCGTTTCCAGTTCCTCGGCGATCCGTTCGCTGCCCCGGACGTGGCAGGCCGTGCCCAGACAAACGGTGATCGTGTGTTTCCCCTTCGGTTTCAGGGTGAATGCCCGGTAGAAGGACAGAACGCCGAACAGCTCGCTCTCGGAAACGCGCAGGCGGCGGGCGATGAACGGAAGAGCCGCCGGCGGGATGTGATCGAAGTGTTCCTGGATTTGATGAAGGACCGGGATCGTGTCGCGCGGACGGGAACCCGCGTCTTTCAGCAGATCGTCAAGTTCGGCTTTCCAGTCTCGTTCCATGACGTCCGATCCCAAATGTTCCGCGCCATCTTACCAAAATCATGAGGCGTAAGCAAAGGTCGTCCTGCCGCCGCAGATCGTCCGGACCACGCGAGCCTCCTTGATCCGTTCCGGAGCGATGCGAAAGATGTCGGAATCGAGAATGACCAGGTCGGCCAGCATCCCGGCCGCAATCATCCCCTTCTCCTTTTCCGCGAATTCGGCAAAGGCCGCACCGGCGGTGTAGGCCCGGACGGCTTCCTCGACCGTGATCTTCTGGGCCGGAATCCAACCGCCGGGATGCGTTCCGTCGAGCGTGGCCCGGGTCACGGCCGCGTAAATCCCCATGACCGGATCCATCGGGGCCACCGGCCAGTCGGATCCGAAGGCCAGCGTCGCGCCGGCCTCAAGAAACGAGCGGAACGCGTAAGTCGTTTCGGCCCGGACAGGCCCGATTTTGGCCTCGGCCCAGCGCCCGTCGTCGATCAAGTGGTACGGCTGGACGGAGGCGATGACGTCCAGCCGGGCGAACCGGGCAAAATCGGCGGGCCGGAGATGCTGGGCATGCTCGATGCGCGGCCGGGGAACGGCCCGACCGTTTCGTTCCGTGCGCTCGTAGATGTCCAGGATTTCGGCGTTGGCCCGGTCGCCGATGGCATGAATCGCGGTCTGCAGGCAGGCTGCGGCCGCGGCCTGCACCCGCCTTTCCATGAGGCCTTCGGGAAACATGCCGGAAGCGAGAAGCCCGGCCGTCCTCGGGTCGTCGGAATACGGGGCATCAAAATAGGCCGTCTGGGACCCGAGCGAACCGTCGGCGAATCCCTTCAGCCCGCCGAAACGGAGCATTTCGTTTCCGAATCCCGTTTTCATATTGAAGTCCAGGACCCGGTCGATCGTCGAGATTGGGACATAAAAATAGACCCGGGTGGTCAATCGGCCTTCCCGGAAGAGGTCCTGGTAGACGTCGAATCCCTCCTCGCCGGAGACATCGTGGACAGAGGCGACGCCCCTGGCCGCGGCCTCGGCCAGGGCGGCTTCGGCGGCCCGGCGCTTTTGGGCCGGCGTGGCCGGGGGAATCGCCCGGAACACCAGGTCGGAGGCGGCGTCCTTGAGAATCCCGGTCGGCTCTCCCGTGGCCGGGTCCTTGACGATCTCCCCGCCGTGCGGCGTGGGCGTGTTCCGGTCGATCCCGGCCAGCTTCAAAGCCAGGCTGTTGGCCAGGACCATGTGCATGTCGATCCGGCTGAGACAGACGGGATGGTCCGGTGTGACGGGATCGATCCACTCCTTCCGGGGCAGTTCGACCGGATGGAACATCTGGTGGTCCCATTCGCCGTTCCGGATCCATTCCCCCTTGGGGAGCCCGGCCGCTCCGTCCGCAACACTCCGAACGAATTCCTCCCTCGAATCGACGTCCCGAAGCCGGAGACCGAGCAGGCTGAATCCCCCGGAGATGAAGTGGACGTGGCTGTCGATGAACCCGGGCAGAACCAGGGCGCCGCCGGCATCGATGATTTCAGCCCCGGCTCTGGCGGCCTTCTTGACTTCGGAGTTGGTCCCGACGAACAGGATCCGATCCCCGCGCAAGGCCACCGCCCCGGCCTCGGGTTTGGCCGGATTCCCGGTCCAGACATTCCCGTTGATGATGATTCGATCAGCCATCCACCCTCTTATATACCATAACCGCTTCTTCGATTGACAGGCCGGGCCCGATGGGCTAAAAGAGCTTCATCATGATGAATCCGACCCTGCGCGTCTCTTCCCCCGGCCGAATCTGCCTCCTGGGCGAGCACCAGGATTATTTCGGCCTGGCCATCATCGCCGCGGCCGTCAACCTTCGAATCGCCTTTGCCGGCCGTCCCCGGCCGGATGATCGAATCGCCCTCGACCTGCCGGACATGGGGGAGCATGAGGAATTTTCATTCGCCCGGGACATTCCTTATGAAAAGAAGCGCGATTATTTAAAGAGCGCGGTCAACATTCACCGCCGGGCCGGCCTTCCGCTTTCCGGCTGGGACATCGAAGTCCGGGGAGACATCCCGATCAACGCCGGCGCGTCGAGCTCCTCGGCCATGGTCGTGGCCTGGAATAAGTTTCTCCTCGAAGCGGCGGGCGATGCCCGGGCTGAAAACCCCCGGGAGCTGGCCGAGCTCGGCTTCGAGACCGAAGTCGCCGAATTCAAGGAGCCCGGCGGCCGGATGGACCACTACGCCTCGGCCTTCGGCGGAGTGGTTTGGATTCGGTTCGACGACCCGATGAAATTCACGCAGCTTCGAAATCCTCTCGGTCCGTTCGTCCTGGCCGATTCGCTCCAGAAAAAAGACACCACCGGCATGCTCGGTTTCATCAAACGACACGTTCTCGACGGCGAGGCCGCCGTCCGCCGGGCGATCCCCTCGTTCACCCTCCACAGTCCCAGGACCGCGGACGTCCTGGCCGAGGTCGAAAAGCTCCCGGAAGACAACCGCCGGCTCCTTCTCGGAACCCTGACCACCCGGGACATTACGGCCCGCGGCGCGGACCTCTTCCAGGCGCCGCAATTCAACGAAGCCGCCTTCGGCCTTCTGCTCAACGACCAGCATGCCGTCCTTCGGGACTTGCTCCGGATCTCCACCGATAAAATCGAGGCGATGATTGCAGCGGCTCTTGACGCCGGAGCCCTGGGTGCTAAAATAAACGGCTCGGGCGGCGGGGGCTGCATGTTTGCCTACGCCCCTCGCAAGACCGAGGAAGTCGCCGCGGCGATCGCCGCCGCCGGCGGCCGGCCGTACATCGTCCGGGTGGACGAAGGCGCCCGGCGGGAGATGTGAGGAGAAAGGGAATCCCATGATCGATGCGACCGCGATCCGGAAAAACATGATTCTCAAGATGGACGACGGCCAGCTCTGGCGGTGCGTCGATATGCAGCTCATCACCCCCGGCCGATGGAAAGCCATGGTCCAGACCAAGCTTCGCAGCCTCAAGGACAACTCGGTCAAAGACCACCGCTTCCGCTCGGTCGACCGGGTCGAACAGATTCACCTCGACGAGGTCGAGATGGAGTACCTCTACGGCAGCGGCGACGAACACTTTTTCATGAACCACGAGACGTTCGACCAGGTCACGCTCACGTCCGAGGTCATCGGCGACGCCGTGAAGTACCTGATTCCCAATGTCATTTACACCCTCGAGATGTTCGAAGGCAAGCCGATGAACGTCGTCCCCCCCATGACCCTCGTTCTGACCGTCGCCGAGACCGAGCCCAACATGAAGGGGGCGACCGCCTCGGCCTCATTCAAGCCCGCGGTCATGGAAAACGGGATCACGATCATGGTCCCGCCCTTCGTCCTGAC
>JAFGEN010000073.1 GCA_016931595.1 Candidatus Aminicenantota bacterium
ACGGCCTTGACAGGGGAGATTGACTGGAATATGAATGTCGCGATGAAATGGTTCATCCGATTCAGTTCCATCGGCCGACTTGTTTCCGCATCGGCCGGCCTCTGTGCCTTGTTTTTTTCAGCCTGCGCTCCGCGCCCCGGCTTCCCGACCGGCGAGGCCTCGGCTTGCCGGATCATGACCTTCAACATCCGGATGAACACTCCCCGGGACGGGGAGAATGCCTGGCCGTTCCGCAAGGAGATGGCCGCCGGAACGATCGACTTTTTCGGCGCGGATGCGGCCGGACTCCAGGAAGTCCTTGTTTCCCAACTCCGCGACCTCGAAGCGCTGCTTCCGGAATACGGATGGGTGGGGGTCGGCCGGGACGACGGGAGGGAAGCCGGGGAATATTGCCCGATCTTTTTTTTAAAAGAGAGATTCCGTCTGCTCGAGTCCGGGACATTCTGGCTTTCGGAAGATCCCGAAACGGCCGGGCTCAAGGGCTGGGATGCGGCCTGCGCTCGGGTGGTGACTCGGGCCCGGCTGGAAGACCGGGAAAGCGGGGCCGTCCTGGCCGTCTATAACACCCATTTCGACCACGTCGGAGAGACGGCTCGCCGGGAAAGCGCCCGGCTTCTTCTTCGAACGATCGCCGCCGCTCCACCCGGTGACGCCGTCGTCGTCACCGGTGATTTCAATTGTACATCCGAGGCGATTCCATATCTGATCTTGACCGGTCAATCGAAAGAGCGGCAATTCCTTCGCGACGCCCGCTCCGTTTCCCTCCGTCCCCCTTATGGTTCGACATTTTCCTTCAACGGGTTTGAGGCCGGCCGGACGGAAGGCCCGTTGATCGACCACATCTTTGTCGGTCCGGGAGTGACCGTTCTCCGCTCCGGCGTTCTCTCGGACCGCTGGGACGGCCGGGTCGTCTCCGACCACTTCCCGGTGGTCGCCGAAATCCGCCTCCCGGCCCCGAAAGGGGAGGGGCGTTAGGCCGAGACCGGCCACCTGGCGGCGAGGCTCCAGGAAGCGAATGTCGTCTAATCGGCCGAAGTTCCCCGGTTTTCCTTGACGAAGGCAAGGACGGCGGCCGAGGCCGCCGTCAAGATCAACGAGACGGCGAAAGGAACGGCCGCTCCGAATTGTTCCCAGAGGATTCCGGCAAGGATCGAGGCCGGCAGGGCGCATAATCCGATGATCATCTGGAAGGCCCCCAGGGCCGAGGCCCGGAAACGTTCCGGGCAGATTTCGGATACGATGGTCCGCTGGACGGGTTCCAGGGCGGCCTTGTGCATTCCGTAAATGACGAACATCCCGATCAGGACCGGGAGGCGTCCGCGGCCGAAAACGAACCCGCCGCAGACGAGGGCCCAGAGCCCCAAGGCCGTATAGAGCACCGGCTTCCGTCCGATTCTGTCCGAAAGTTTTCCGAAGGGCAGGGAAAAGGCCATGGCTGCCGCGGTAAAGACAAGGTAGAGCACAGGCAGCGTTCCGGTCTTGAACCCGGCTTCCCGGGCGAAGATCAAAAGAAAGGAATAGCTGAACGCCCCGAGGGCGAAGACGGCGTTGGCCAGGAAGTAGCGGCGGAGATTCCGGTCCAGGTCACGCCGGCGCATCCCCCTGAAGATTTTTTCCCGGCAGTCCCGGCTTTCCTTGACCCGAAAGAAGATCAGTCCGGCGCTCGCCAGGGAGGGGATCGCGGCCAGGGCGAAGAGGGCCCGGATTCCGACGAGGTTGAGAAGAACGATCGAAATGATGACGCCGAGAACGGCGCCCATGTTGTCCATCGTCCGAAGCAGGCCGAAATTCCGGCCGCGCGTCCCGGCCGTCGAGAGATCGGCGACCATGGCGTCGCGGGGAGCGCTCCGGATTTTGCCGATCCGGTCCAGGATGCGAAAGGGGATGAGGTGGGGCCAAACGGCCGCGATCGCGTAACCGAGACGGGACAGGCTTCCGCATAAGTACCCGGTCCAGATGAAGATCTTGCGCCGGCGGATTTTGTCGGAATAATACCCGGAGAAGGCCTGGGACAGGGAGACCAAGGCCTCACCCAGGCCGTCGAGGAATCCAAGGGCGGCCATGTTCGCCTTGAGCACGGTCGTCACAAAGATCGGCCAGACGGGATAGATGATGTCGGAGCCGAGGTCGTTGAGGAACGAGGCCGCGGCGAATGTTCGAAGGGTCGATTTCGCCCCGGCTTCCGACGGCGCATTCGGTTCTGGTTGCCCGGTCATCTTATCTTCCGCTCTCATCGAATCGATTCGGGACGGGACGGATTATACGCCACACCGGAGTCGTTTCGGAAGTTTCCCGATCCTCTGTGGCGGAGGAGGAAGGCGCCGGATGGCAAGAAATCGTCGCAAACGGCTTGAAAAAATTGACCCGCCGGCCGGCCCGCGATATGATGGAGCGCAACGACCGGACCGGAGGAGCGCGATGAAAAAAATTCCCACTCTTCTTTTAGCCGCCCTGATCCTCGGGATTCCCGGCCAGCGGGCGGCCGCCGGGCAGGAAACCGATCCCGTCCAAAACCTCAAGATCGGCGATCCCCGTTTCAAGGACCGGACCGTCGAAGTCGCCGCGGGAAGCATCTGTTCGATGGAGACGGGAAAGCTCGTTTCCTTCGACCAGATGATCCGGGAGATGAAAGCGGCGGCGTTCGTCTACATCGGGGAAACCCACACCTCCCTGCCGATGCATGAGCTTCAGGCCCGGATCATCAAGGCCTTGCATGAACAAGACCGCCGCCTGGCCGTCGGGCTGGAAATGTACCCGGTCACCCGGCCGGAAGCCCTGGCCAAGTGGAGCCTAGGGATCTTGACCGAAGCGGAATTCGTGCGGGAGGGCCGGTGGTACACGACCTGGAACATGAACTTCGGTTTCTACCGCCCGGTTTTCGAGGTTGTCAAATCGGCCGGTGTTCCCCTTTACGCCTTGAATGCCCCACGGGAGATCATTTCCAAAATCCGGATGCGGGGCTGGGAAGCGCTGACGGACGAGGAGAAGGCGATCGTCCCCAAGCCCGACCTGACCCACGAGGAGCATCGGTTTCTGCTCCGGACGATCTTCTCGGCCGAGGAGATGCCCGCGGCGATGAAGGGCGCGGGCATGGAGATGATGTTCGAGGGGCTGTACCGGGGCCAGTCGGCCTGGGACACGGTCATGGCCTTCAATGCGGTCAAGGCCCGTAGGGTAGAGGGCCGGAAAGTCGTCGTTCTCGTGGGCTCGGGCCACCTTCTTTATAACCTCGGGCTCAACCGGAGAGCGGCGGAGATGAGCGGCCTCCCGGGGAAAACCGTCGTGGCCGTGGAGATTCCGAAAGGGAAATCCTCGGTCGCCGTCTCCCGGACGCTGGCCGATTACATTGTCGGGATCGAGGCCGAGGAGCGGCCTGC
>JAFGEN010000358.1 GCA_016931595.1 Candidatus Aminicenantota bacterium
CAGGGTTCGGGACGGGTCACTAACTGTATACCCGGCGGCGGCCAGGCGGCGCAGCCCCTCATCAAGGGACAGCGGGGCCGCCGCGCAAATATCGGCCAGGCTTCGATCAGCGGCGTCGGCAAACGGCGGGGCGACGTCGATCGAAAGATTCCCCTGCTTGATCGCCGACCGGGCGGCGATCAGACGCTGGAACGGCTCCCAACCTCCGATCGCCCCGGCCGTGATGACCGCGACGAGAAGCAGGGACAAGGCGCATTCGGCTTTCGACCCGGCGCCCTGGGCGGCCGTTTTCCGCAGGTATCCCCAGAGGAGCTTCCAGTTCAGGATGATATGCAGGATGGAGAATATGACCAGGGCGGCGATGCCCAAGGTGTGGACGGCTTCCCAGGTTTTCTTGTCCAGACCCAAAACCGACCAGTTCGTCCAGGAGGCCAGCGATCCCTCGGGCCGGAAATACAGGACGATTCCGGAAACGGCGGCGACAAGGAACGACCAGAGGAGGCCGAAGGAAACAAACGGGCGCAGCAGGAATCGCTTCATGGAGTCGCTCCCTTTTGATTGAGATGCATCCGGACAAGATAAAGGACGGTGCAAAGCTGGCTGATGCCGCCGACGAACCGTTCTTTGATCGGACCCTTGGGGATCCCTTCGATCTCGATCCGGATCGCGGACATTTCGGCTTCGACCGAGGCCAGGTCCGCGGCGAGGGCTTCGGCCGGAAACCGGCCGGCCGGCATCCCGGCCGACGCCGGTTCTCGAAAAGCCGCCCGGAAGAATTCCCGCCGCTCGGGAGCCAGGGCTCGCAGAAGCCGCTCCGTCACACAGATCCGGACCAGGTCGTAGCCGATCAAAACCGTTTCCCGGTTCCGGTCACGGGCGGAATCGGGAAAGAGGCGGAAATAGGCCTCTCCCAGCGAGATCATCGCCGCGGTGTCGAATGGGAAATCGCCGCCGAAGGCTTCGACGGCCGTCCGGAAGGACACCGGGTTCGGATTCCGGTCGAAAACCTCTCCGAGAGTCGGCATTTTTAAAGCTCTCCGGCGTGCCTCCGCCGGCCCGGCCGAAGAGAGGAGGTCAGCTTTTCGCGATCCGTCCCATGACGGCCAGGAGCAGGTCGAAGTTGACCGGCTTCTGGAAGATCCCGCTGAAGCCGAGGTTCCCGAAGCCGATGGTCTCGGCCGTGGCATCGCCGATCGAGCTGAGGAGGAAGATCGGAACTTCCGGGCGCTCCTTGCGCATGATCTTGGCCGCCTGGGCCCCGGCATCGAGGTCTTCCATCATCATGTCGCAGAGAACGACGTCGGGTTTGACCCGGCGGAAGGCGGCCACACCGTCCTTTCCGCTGTAGGCGATATCGGCATGGAAGCCGACCGTCTCGAGCACCGCTTTAACGGAATCGCAGATCGCCGGGTCGTCGTCGATGATCAGGACTTTTTTCGGGTCGGCCATGGGAACCTCCGGGGATGTCGTAAGGGGCATTTTAACCGAACGGGGATCCGAAATCCAGCCTGGCGTCCGCCGGTGTCGCGTCAAGAGGGATTTTCGACTAGAATATCCCCATTCGGCGGATTTCCGGCAAGGACAAAGACAATGAACGAGAGAAAACACGCGCACAATCAGGCAAAAACGGCCATCTTGGCCCTCACCGGATTGCTTCTCCTCGCCCTGGGGGCGTTTGCCGACGAAACCGGCGAGATCAAGGGGAAAGTCATGGACGACACCGGCCAGGGCCTGCCCGGCGTGGAAATCACCGCTTCCAGCCCCTCCCTTCAGGGCGAGCGTTCGGTTCTCTCGTCCCGGGACGGATCGTTTCAGATCCCCCTGCTCCCCGTCGGACGGTACGTGCTCAGGTTCAAGCTTCAGGGTTTTTCGACCGTCGTCCAGGAAAACACCGTCGTCCGTCTCGGCCTGACGACAACCGTCTCGGTCAAGATGCCCCAGGCGGCGATTGAAAACGAGGTCGTCGTCATCGCCGAAACACCCCTCCTTGACCGAACCTCGACGGACACCTCCTACCGCCTCGGCGCAACCGACCTGGACAAGATCCCGGCCCAGAACAGGACGATCGTCGACGTGGTCAAATTCACCCCCGGGGCGACCGGCGTCCGGGCCGATACCCGGACGGGCACGGCCGTGGAAGGCCAGCCAAGCTTCCGCGGAGCCGGGGCCGAGGGCAACAACTGGATCGTCGACGGCCTGCAAATCAGCGGCGTCCGAATGAAGGATTCCGGGTTGCGGCTGAATTTCGACGCAATGGAGGAGATCCAGATCATCTCCGACCCTTTCTCCCCCGAGTACGGCTCGTCCTACGGCGGCATCGTCAATATGGTCACCAAGAGCGGCGGCAACGCCTTCCATGGCGAGGCCAGTTTGCTCCTGGAAAACAAGAGCCTTCAGGCCTCCCGCCAACCCCAGCTCTCCATCGTCAGCGAGCCGAACGCCTTCTCCGGGGCAGAGGCCTATGTCAATCTCGGCGGGCCGATCATCCGGGACAAGCTCTGGTTTTTCCTCTCCGACAATTACCAGACCTTGACCCAGGAAACGGCCGCCGGAATGCTGGACTATCTTTCGCTCCCGGCCGGGACCAAGTCCATCGGCCGAAACAACGTCTTCGGCAAGCTCAGCTTCGCCCCCCACGTCAACCACAACCTGGCCTTGAGCTTCATGTTCGACAAATCCCTGCCCCAGAAAGGCGGAATCGGGCTTCCGGAAATGAATGAAGAGACCCGGGCCGAGGATCTCTTCTTCCGGCTCAATTACCGGGGCATTCTCAGCCCAAAGACGTTCATCGAGGCCGGCGTGGGACGGGTCAAGCGGGACCTCTTCACCACCCCGGTCGACGGCGATCTCGGCCCGGCCATGTACTTTATCGAGGACCTGGCCCGGACCGTCCACAATTCCTACGGCGACGTGACCGACAACGAACGCCGCCTCGACGCGAGCCTCAAGCTCACCACTTATCTGGAAACCGAGCGGGCCGGCCGCCACGAGATCACGGCCGGGTTCGAATATTACGAAGTCGCGTCCGACTTCCGGGTGGATTTCACCGGAAAGAGCGAGGACCTGTTTCCCGGAAACGGCTATGACGCCGGGACAAAGTACTCGTTCCTTTCCTGGAACGGCGGAACCGGAACGCCGGTCTCCCTCTTCGAATACGGCGATTTCAAGTTCATCAACACCTCGCGCGG
>JAFGEN010000074.1 GCA_016931595.1 Candidatus Aminicenantota bacterium
ACCGGAGACCACAAGAAAACCGCGGTCGCCATCGCCCGGGAGCTGGGATTCTATCAAGAAGACAGCCGGGCCCTGACCGGCGAGGAGCTCGACCGCCTGGGTGAGGAACAATTCTCGGCCGAGGTCGAACGGACGGCGGTTTATGCCCGGGTTTCACCCGAGCACAAGCTTCGGGTGGTAAAAGCCTGGCGGAAGCGGGGACAGGTGGTGGCTATGACCGGCGACGGGGTCAATGACGCCCCGGCGGTCAAGGAGGCCGATATCGGCGTGGCCATGGGAATCACCGGGACGGACGTGACCAAGGAAGTCTCGGATATGATCGTCACCGACGACAACTTCGCCTCGATCGTCTCAGCCGTGGAGGAAGGCCGGGGGATCTACGACAATATCAAGAAGTTCATCCATTTTCTCCTGTCCTGCAATACCGGAGAGGTTCTGACGATGTTTATCGCCTCCCTGATCGGCTGGCCTGTGCCGCTCCTGGCCATCCAGATCCTCTGGGTCAACCTGGTGACCGACGGCCTGCCGGCCCTGGCCCTGGGGATGGACCCGGTGGCCAAAGACATCATGGCCCGACCGCCCCGAAGAAAAAACGAACCCATCATCAGCGCCCGGCGCGGCCGGCTGATCGTCGCCCAGGGGGCGTTCATCGCCGCTTGTTCGCTCTCGGCCTTCGCCTTCGTCCTCTTCATCGAGCATGAGGAACTATCGCGGGCCCGGACGGCGGCTCTCTTCGCCCTGGCCGCGGGGCAGCTTTTCCACAGCCTCAACTGCCGGAGCCAGCGCGACTCGATCTTCAAGCTCGGGTTGTTCAGCAACATGAAGCTGATCGCCGCGATCGGGGCGTCCTTCGTCCTCCAGATTGCGATTCTTTATCTGCCGTTCACCCAGAAGGTGTTCAAGGTTGAAGCCCTCGGCCTTATCGACCTGGCGGTCGTCATCGCCGTGTCCTCGTTCCCGCTGTGGATGATGGAGCTGGTCAAGCTCGTCCGCCGCCGCCGCGGGGCGGTATCAGAAGTTTGACTGGGTCCGGGCGATGATCCAGGTCGAGAACCTCACCAAGCGCTTCGGCGCCCAGGCGCTGTTTGACGGCATCTCCTTCAAGATCAACCGCCGGGAGCGGGTCGGCCTCGTCGGCCGCAACGGCCACGGCAAGACCACTCTCTTCCGCCTGGTCATCGGCCTGGAGGATCCGGATGAGGGAGCGATCGCGATTCCCCGCGGCTACCGGATCGGGTACGTGGAACAGCATCTGGCGTTCGCCGCCCCGACCGTTTTCCAGGAAGCCGGACTCAGTCTGCCCCGCGACCAGCGGGGGGACCTCTGGCGGGTCGAGAAAATCCTGGCCGGCTTGGGCTTCAGCGCGGCCGACCGGGCCAAGTCCCCGGCCGAGCTCTCCGGCGGCTTCCAAGTCCGACTGAACCTGGCCAAAGTCCTCTTGGCGGATTACAACCTCCTCCTCCTGGATGAGCCCAACAACTACCTGGACATCACTTCGATCCGCTGGCTGGAAAAGTTTTTGACGGCTTGGCCCGGGGAGCTGATGCTGATCACCCATGACCGGAGCTTTATGGACAAGGTGGTGACTCACACCCTGGCCATCCACCGCCGCAAGGTCAAGAAGATCGAAGGCGACACCGGAAAACTCTACGACCAGATCGCCCTGGAGGAGGAAACGTACGAGAAGACCCGGATCAACGACGAGCGCCGGCGGAAGGAGATCGAGAATTTTATCGCCAAGTTTCGGGCCAGCGCCCGCCTTCAGGGGCTGGTCGAGTCGCGCAAAAAGACCCTGGCCAAGATGGGACGGAAGGAGAAGCTGGAATCCCTGCCGTCCCTCGAGTTCGCTTTCACGGCCAAGCCGTTCCACGGCAAGTACGTCCTGACCATCGACGGCCTGACCTTCGGTTACGACCCGGAGAAACCCCTGATCGAGGATTTCACCCTGAGCATCGGCAGCCGCGACCGGGTGTTCATCATCGGGCCCAACGGCCGGGGCAAGACGACATTCCTTAAGCTTCTGGCCGGACGGCTCGAGCCCCAGGCCGGAACGGCGGTCAGCCCAATGGCCGTCACCGCCGGTTATTTCGAGCAGACGAACGTCCAGACTCTGGCGCCCCAGAATACCGTCCTTGAGGAGATCCAGAACGCCGACGCCTCGATCGAGCCGGCCAAAGCCCGTTTCCTGGCCGGGATGATGATGTTCGAAGAGGACAATGCTCTTAAAAAGATCACCGTCCTCTCGGGCGGGGAAAAAAGCCGGGTTCTCCTGGCCAAGCTGATCGCGGCCCCGGTCAATCTCCTCCTCTTGGACGAACCGACCAACCATCTGGACATGGACTCCTCCGACGCCCTGCTCTCGGCCCTGGACGAATTCGACGGGGCGGTGATCATGGTCACTCACAACGAGATGTTCCTGGACGCTTTGGCCGAGAGGCTGATCGTCTTCCAGGACGAGGGGGTATCGGTGTTCGAGGGGTCGTACGAGCGCTTTTTAGAGAAAGTCGGTTGGTCGTCGGAGCGGGAGAAGGTTCGGGCTCGGCCCGATGAAACGGTCCCGTCGGCAGCCGGCGGACCGCCGCCGAATCGCCGGGAAATCCGGCGGATGCGGTCGGAAATCGTGGCTGAGAAATCCCGGGCCCTCCGTCCCCTCGAACAACGGATGACGGTGCTGGAAAAATCGATCGAAAAGACCGAGGCCGAAATTTCCCGGATGACCCGGGAGATCGTCGAAGCCTCCCAGAAACGGGAAAGCGGAACAATCGTCGAACTCAGCAAATCGCTCCATCAGTCCCGCCGCGAGCTGGACGGCTTATTCGAACACCTGGAACCCCTCCTTCAAGACTATGAGTTCCGGCGCTCGGAATTCGACCGGCGCCTGGCCGATCTCGAATCGTCCGAAAAGAACCCGGCGGACTGAAGCCCCGGACTACTTTTTTTCCTCTCCATACCAACGTCCCGCGGCCATATATTCCCGCCGGGAGAATTCCTGGATCCAGACCCGGATGGTTTCGACCGGCGCCCCGAGGCTGTCCTGGACGGCCCTGGTCACGGCCCCGAGGAGGGCTTTCTTCTGTTCGTCGGTCCGGCCTTCGAGGAGGTGAATTTCGATCAACGGCATGGCGGCATCTCCTGGGATGTGTTCCTTCGGTCCTCCTTCGACGGAAGAGAAGGACCGGGACGTCATTATAACCGAGCCGTCCCCGTCCGGCCATGGCGGTCCGTCGAACGTCTCATTTTTTCAGCTGGAATGTGACCACCACGCTGAAGATGACGCCCCGGGGACGTCCGTTGATCACCATCGGCTCATAGACCCATTGCCGGACGGCGTCGATGGCCGCCTGGTCGAGCATCGGGATGGATTTGAGGACTTTGACCTGATTGACCCTTCCGTAAATGTCGGTCTCCGCCTCGAGGATGACGACACCATCGATCCGGGCTTCCATGGCCAGGGCCGGGTAGATGGGGTCAACGTTGTGGATCCGCCTCGGCTGCTTGATCTCGCCCAGAGCTCGAACGGGGGCCTCCACCTCGCCGACCACATTGCCCAGAACGCCGCTGACCACTCCGCCGAGGACACCGCCTTCGACGCCGCCCTCAACGCCGCCTTCGACGCCGCCTTCGATTCCGATGTCCGAAATCTGCTCTTCGGCGATCTCGGTCGGGATGTCGACGGGGGCGACAAGCCGGCCCGCTTCAAACGACGTCTGGGCCTGGACCGGCTTGATCCGGCGGACCGAGGCCGATGCGGCTTTTTTCGCCGGCGGCGGCGGCGGAGGGGGCGGCGGCGGAGGGGGCGCCAGGAAGGCGCTCGTAATTTCGATTTGTGGCAGGTCGGCAGGCCGGAGAAGAGGAATGACGATTAGGAGCAGCGCGATCGCCGCATGGGCGATGACGGAGACGGGCAGGGCCCAGGCTTTGGCCCTGGCCTGGGATGGAATGACGATGAAGGAATCTTCGAACATGGCGACCTCCTTTTGACTCTGTCCGGACGATTTCCGCCGGACAGCGTCGTTGATCCGGCCGGAGAAGCGTTCCCAAAGGGCCGGCCGTCTCATCCCGTTTCATAAAAATTACGCCGGAGGTCCCCGAATTGTTTCTGGTCGGGAGCACAGGGAATCGCGGCGTTGTTCAAAGAAAGGGGATGTGTTATAAATGGCTCATCCGGCCTTCGGATCTCCATTTTCAAGGAGGGACCTCATGGTCGAGACTCTTTGCCAAATTCCCGGGAACACGCTCCGTCTCTACGAAAAACCAGGCCAGCTGCTTTATAAGGAAAGCGGAACGTACGTCCCGATTTCAACCAGGGAATTCTATGACCGCATCCGGTTCATCTCCCTCGGACTCGGAACCCTGGGTTTCGGTCCGGGTGACAAGCTTGCCATTCTTTCGGAAAACCGTCCCGACTGGGTGATGATCGATTTTGCCGTTTTAGGAGCCGGCGGCGTGACGGTGCCGATATACCCGACACTGACACCGGAACAAATACGATATATCATCGATGATTCAGAGGCGAAAATCGTCGTTTGCTCGACGCCCGAGCTCAGGGCGAAAATTGAGGCGATCAGCCCGCAACTCTCGCGTGTCAGACACTTCATCAGCCTCGATCCGGATGCTTCGTCTCTCTTCCTGTCCTTCGTCACGGTCGTGGAAAACGGGCGAAAAGCGGACGCAGCCGAACCGGCGGCTTTCGAAAAAATTGCGGCCTCGGTCAGGCCCGACGATGTCGCCTCCATCATCTACACCAGCGGGACGACGGGGGTTCCCAAGGGCGTCCAGCTGACCCACCGGAATTTTTTCAGCAATGTCAAAGCTCTGGACCAGGTCACCGATTTTCACTCCGGAGACACGATCCTCTCGTTTCTGCCCCTATCCCATGTCCTGGAACGGATGACGACGTTCTCCTTCCTGTTCAAAGGGGCGACCATCGGATTCGCCGAAAGCATCGACACCGTCGCCCAGAACCTGCTCGAGGTGCGGCCGACGATTATGGTCAGCGTTCCGCGCCTGTTCGAAAAGCTCTATGCTCGAATCATGGACAGCATCCTGGCCGGTTCGGCGGTGAAAAAGAAGATCTTCTTCTGGGCTCTAGGACGCGGGTTGGCCGCCAGCCGCAAGGCCCAGGCCCGGACGGAAGCCGTTTTCCCCAGAAACACTCCAAGCCTTCGGCTTGCCCAGAAGCTCGTTTTCTCCAAGATCCTGGAAAAAACGGGCGGCCGGGTGAAATTTTTCGTATCCGGCGGGGCGCCGTTGTCGCGGGACATCGCCGAGTTCTTCCACGCCATCGGACTCGTCATCCTGGAGGGCTACGGGCTGACCGAAACGGCGCCCGTCGTCGCCTGTAATACCTTCACCAAGATCAAGTTCGGGACGGTCGGCCCTCCCGTGCCCGGAGTCGAAGTGAAAATCGCCCAGGACGGGGAAATCCTTGTCCGGGGAGAAAATGTGATGAAGGGATACCTCAAGAAGGAATCGGAGACGGCCGAGGCCTTGGCCGGCGGGTGGTTCCATACCGGGGATATCGGGTTTCTCGACGCCGGCGGATTTCTGACGATCACCGACCGGAAAAAAGACCTGATCGTCACGGCCGGAGGGAAGAACGTCGCGCCCCAGCCAATCGAAAATCTGGTCCGCCAAAGCCCATATATCGCCCAAGCGGTCATCGTCGGGGCGAGCCGGAAATTCATTTCGGCCTTGATCGTTCCCGCGTTCGAGAAACTGGAAGCATATGCCAAAGAAAAAGGGATCCCGTACTTTTCCCCGGCCGAGCTGTGCGGACGGGACGATATCCAGGAGCTGATCCTGCAGGAAATCGAGCGCTTCACCCCGAGCCTGGCTTCCTACGAAAAAGTCAAGAAAATTGTCCTCCTCGACCGGGACTTTGAAATCGAGCAGGGAGAGCTCACTCCGACCCTCAAGGTCAAGCGGACCCAGGTGGAGCGAAAGTACAAGGACCTGATCGACGCCCTCTACAAGGATTGACATGACCAGTCACCGCTTCCGCCCGGTCCTTGCCCTGCTGCTTGCGGCGGCGGCAATCGTCTCGGCCCAGGAGGCGTCCCAGACCGACCCCGCGGCGGAGATCGCCGCTCAAATCGAAGCGGTCCGCGGCCTCCTTCGCGAGGGCGGGAGTTGGGCCGAAGCCCTCAACCGGCTCACATCCCTCCTGGCCAGGCTTCTGGCGGTCCCCGAAACCGGTAAAAGAATCGAGCTTTCGGCCGATGTTTTTCTCCTCCGGGGCATCGCCTCGGCCGGACTGGGCGACGAGGAAGCCGCTCTCCGCGAATTCCGAAGCCTCTATGCCCTGGGCCCGGACATCGCCCGGGCGGCGACAAAGAACGTGTTCGACCCCAAGATCCTTCCCCTCCTGACCCAGGCTGAGCGCGAAAGCCGGGGTGAGGAAACCGGGTATTTTCTGGCTGTCCTGTCCGAACCCGTTGGGGCCTCCGTCTCGGTCAACGGCCGGGAGATCGGGGCCGCGCCGGTGCTTTTCCAGGCGACAGGCCCTGAAAAGGTCATCGTCGAGCTCAGCCTGGCGGGTTACCAGCCCGTCCGCGAGGAAGTGGAGCTCCGGCCCGGGGGAACCCGAAGGGAATTCGCTCTCGTCCCGATCAGTCTTTCCCTCAGAGTGCGATCGACTCCTCCCGGGGCAAAGATTTTTTTAGATGGAGAAGAGACCGGTCAAGTGACGGAGGCGGAAATCGTCGGCCTTCGCCCCGGAAGGCACACGCTCCGCCTCAAGCTCCCGGGATATCGAGATTGGGAAACGGACTTCGAGGCGAGCGTGGAGAAACCCGGGGCCGATGCGGAAACGCGTTTGATTCCCTCATCATATGATTCGAAGGAAACCTGGGGCGGTTTGGAAAGCCCGCTATTGAAATCCCCGGCCTTCCTGGCCTCCGGTCCGAGCGGCGGATTCATCGTCGCCGATGCGAGCGAAGACCGTCTCAAAGTCCTCGATGACGAAGGCCGGATTATCAGCGGCCCGGACGGGGGAACGCTCGCCGAAAGCGGTCTCTCCGCCGTCAACGGCTTGGCCGTCGACCCGAACGGCCGAATCCTCGTCAGCGATCCGGAAAACCATGTTGTGTTTCTCCTTCAGCCCGACGGCCGTTTGGTCTCCCGCTGGGGTTCTTTCGGGGCCGGCCCCGGAGAATTCAACACACCGGCCGGCCTGGTCGTCGATGACGTGGGGACCGTCTATATCGCCGACACGGGCAATGACCGCATCCAACTCCGGTCGTTGGACGGAATCCCAGCGGGGAATTGGGGCGGAAAAGAGGGAGGAACCGTTTCTTTTCAAAGCCCTCGGGCGGTGACCGTCCAAGGGGATCGGGTCTATATCCTGGATCTGCGGCGGGTTCACATTTTGGCCAAGGATGGAACGCTCCAGGCTTCTTGGGAGCCCAAGGGGGAGGGTGGTGAAGCTCTTTCCAGCCTGACCGCCCTGGCCGTCGATGAGGATAAGTGCATCTTCCTGGCCGACATGGCCGAAAACCGAATCCTGAAATATGATTCGGCGGGGGAATTCATCTGTGCGTGGGGGAGAACGGGATCCGGAGAAGGGGAGATGGATCGTCCCTGTGGTCTGGTTTGCAACCTCCCGGGGCGGGTTTGCGTGCTGGAGAACGGGAACCATCGGATCCAGGTCTTTCAGGCGGGAATCAAACCGCCGGACGGCCGCATGGCCGGTCACCGCCTGGCCGCGGGACAGGGCGTTGCGGTCGAATTGAGGTTAAGATGAAAACTATCTCAAAGGCAGCCTCGGCCATTCTTGTCGCGGCCTCGGCCTCCTGCATCATCCCGATCTATATGGACGAAGGAAGCCGGTTTGAACGGGAACGTCCGGCTTTTATCCGTACGGTTCCCCTGGCCCCGGGTGGAACGCTCCGGGTCGACAATCCCTACGGCAATATCATCCTCATCGGCTGGGACCGGGAGGATGTCGAGATCCTGGCGGAGGAAACATGGGATGACTCGGCCGGGCGGGCGGTCGGAGTCCTGCAGCGGGGCGCCGTGGTCCCCAGGGTGGACATCGAAACGGCGGACAATTCGATTGAGATTCGAGCCCGGCCGCGCGATGCAGAGATCGCCGTAGACCGGATCGTCCACTTGATGATCCGGGCTCCGCATCATGCAGTCCTCAAGAGTGTAACCGGCCGGCGCGGCCGCATCAGCCTGTCCGATATGTACGGCCAGGCCCTCATCCGCCTCGAAGAAGGCGACATCCGGGTTGAAAATTTCTCGGGATCGCTGGACGCGGAGCTCGTCCGCGGGGAGATCAACGCGGAACTCCTCGACCTCCGTCCGGAGGACGCCGTCCGCCTGGTTTGCGGGGAAGGACCGATCGTTCTCTCCCTCGAGCCGGCCTTCACCGGACGATTGGAAGCCGACGCTCCGGGAGGAACCCTGACCTGTGAGTTCGCCCTCGATCCGCCCGCGGAACGATCCCGGGCCTCCGGGAAAATCGGGACGGGCGAAGGCGTCCTGGTGACGGTTTCCGCCCGGAACGGATCGGTGACGGTTCGCAAATTCCCAGGTTAAGGAGGAAAGGCCATGGACGAGAAGCAGAAAATCATCCGGGCCGGGATCGTCATCCTGATCGTGATCGTCCTGGGGATCAGCGCGTATTACTACTTTTTCTCCTCCCGGAACAAAACCGTCGAAGGAGGCGTGCCCCCGCTCCAGGCCGACCGGAAGGAGTCCTCGCTTCCTGAGGTGAAAGAAATTTCCGCCTCTACGCCCTTGGCCGCTCCGTTGGACGCAAGCGACGAATCCGTGCGGTCCCTGATCGGGGAGATCTCGCGCAATCCCGTATTGGCCCGGTGGCTTCGAAGCAAGGACCTGCTTCGCCGTTTTGCCGCGGCCGTCGACAACATCTCCCTCGGCCAGAGCCCGAGGAACCAGTTTGATTTCTTTGTCCCGGCCGGTCCGTTCAAGACGATCCAGCGCTCGGGACGTTCGTACCTCGACCCCGCTTCCTACTCCCGCTACGACGTGATCGCCGACGTCTTCGACTCCTTGAGTTCGGAGGGCTGCGCCCGGGCGTATGGGATGTGCCGGGAGCTTCTCCAGCAAGCCTACCGCGAGCTGGGTTATCCGTCCGGCGATTTTCATCAAACGCTTGATCGTGCGATCGTCGTGATCCTGCGGACGCCGGTCGTTGAAGAGGCGATCGCCGTGGAGAAAGACATCTCGACGTATATATTCACGGACAGCGGGCTGGAGGGCCTCAACGACGTTCAAAAACACCTTATTCGAATGGGTCCCGAAAACCTCCAGCTCATCCAGGTGAAGCTGCGGGAGATCGCCCTGGCCCTGGGATTCACGGACACCCAACTCCCCCTTCCTCGTCCGTACCGCAAAAGACCCCGGCCTTAACCCGCGGGTTAAGACGGCTTCCAGCGGAACGGTTCGTCCCGTTCGAAATCGGGATTGAGATGGTCTTCCGCTTCGAACAGGTTCGGCTGGGCGAACAGCGGGTCGAATCCCGACGATTTGGCCTTGAGGAGGACCATCCGGTATTCTTCGGGGCGGAGCCCCCGGCGCAGCTCCACCGGGGCCTTCCAGCAAGGGCGATATTGGCTCATCAGGCTCAAGGGAATAGTCGGGCGGAACGTCTCCGCAAGCCAATCGAGGACGGCCAGGGAATCGGCGACCTGTCCGGGCAGAACGAGGTGCCGGACGATGGTTCCGGATACGGCCAGGCCGCGGTCGTTGCAGATGAGGTCCGGTTTCTGGACGAACATGTCTTGAATGGCAGCACGGGCCTTATCGAAATAATCGGCCGCCCCTGAATACCGGGCGGCCGGTTCGGGCCGGGTATACTTGCAGTCCGGGAGGTAGACGTCGACGATCCCGTTCAACCGTTCGATGATCTCGATGTTGTCGTACCCGTTGGTGTTATAAACGACGGGGAGGGAAAACCCCCGTTGAAGAGCGAGTCGCAGAGCCCGAAGGATCGGCAGAAGGACGTGGCTCGGGGAAACGAGGTTGAGGTTGGCGGCTCCCTGCTCCTGCAGGACGAGCATCATGCCGGCCAGTTCCTCGTCTCCGACCTCCCGACCGCCCCGTTGCCAGCTGATCTGGTAGTTCTGACAGAACAGGCAGCGGAGGTTGCAGCCGGAGAAGAAAACCGTGCCCGATCCCGGTGCTTCGGCCGGGGTCTCCTTGGTCCCGCAATTGCCGGTCCCGCTGAGGACCGGCTCTTCGCCGAAATGAAGAAGGGCGGTGGAAACGACCGCCCGGGCGCCGATTCCGCAGTAACCCGTCAGGCCGCGGCGGCGGTCGACGCGGCAGTCCCGAGGGCAAAGGCGGCAGTCGGCTTCATTGGATGCGAGGTCGGCCAGGGCCCGCTCGACCCTCCTGATCTTGTCCGTCGCGGGCATTTTGGTCCGGGCATCCGGGCTAAAACGCGCCCAGCTGACAGCCGTTGATTTTCAACCCGGCCCTGTCGGCGGCATATCCGACGCGCATCCGGGAGATGTGGAATTTTTCAGCGATGTCCCAAAGCGTCGGACATGAAACCTGCTTGACCGGGCCCGCCGCCTCCTGGAGAGCCGCCCGCAGGCCTTCCGGCTCGGGCTCCCGGTCGGCCCCGGAGATCGTCCAGCCTTTGGCATGACCCGGGTATCCGAATGTGCCGATCTGGCACCGGCTGAGACGGACGGCCAGGGCGTCGAGCGTCCGGCCGACTTCTTCCGGAGCGACATTTGCCCGTTCCGCCAGGGCGATGGCCGCGGCGCAGGAGACGGTCCCGTCCGTCTCCTTAATGAGCTCGATTTTATCGATCAAGACGGGATTCGGCTTCAAATCCGGGGGGAGCGTTTTGTCCTCGAGAGCCATGCGTATCCTCCAAAAAGAAAATTCGTTCCCTAGTGTCGCGTCTCGTGGATGTTTTGTCAAATTCCGGAACCTTCCATGGGGCGGGTTTCCGCAGAGCCTACGCGGCGGATCGGGATGAAATATGATACAATCAGGCGTCTTCGTCATTCTCCGAACGGACCGGCCTAAGGAGCCCCGGCTCAACGGCCGTCCGTCGACGCGCCGCCCTCAAGCGGCCGACGGTGGAGATGGAAACGTCTTCGCCCCCCGGATTGGAAAGGAGGATCCCGTGTCCCGGTTGAACCGTCTTCCCGCCGCTTTTACGGCGGGTGTTCTGTTGTTCGCGTCCGGCGTTGTTCCGGCCCGGCCGGACGCGGTGGCGATTGTCGATGCCGCCGGCCGAACCGTCCGCCTCAATCGTCTCCCGCAAAGGGTCATGGCGATCGGGCACGGGCCCCAGATCATCGCCCACCTTGTATTTATGTTTCCGGAGGGAGCGGAGAGGTTCATCGGTTGGGAACGGCGGGGCAAGACGGCGAGTGATTTCATCCCGTTGATCGACCCGGATTACAACAGGCGTCTTTTTCCGCTTCCAAACGCCGGAGTCGAGGAGGTCGCGGCCATGAAGCCGGACCTGGTCCTGATGCGGGGCGCTTTGCCCGACCCCAAGGGTGAAGCCCTGGTCAAGCTGGGGATTCCCGTCATTTATCTGGGGTTGGAGGATCCATCCCAGTATCGGAAGGATGTGGAATGCCTTGGCGCGGTTCTCGGAAACCCCGCCCGGGCCGGCGAGATCAACCGGTTCTACCGGGAACGGCTCGGCCGGGTCGAAAAGGCCCTGGCCGGGATCGCAGAGTCCGACAAACCTTCCGTTCTCCTGGCCATGACGATCTCCCGCGGCGCGAAAATCGCGGTCGAAGTCCCGGCGATGCCCTGGATGCAGACAATTCAGGTCCGGTTGGCCGGGGGGAACCCGATCTGGAAGGAAGCGGCCTCGGTAACAACGGGCTGGACGGTCGTCAACCTGGAACAGATCGCCCGATGGGATCCCGATCGGGTTATTCTTGTTGTCTGGCACAGCATGGACCCTGTGAAAACGATCGACGGGCTGGCATCCGATCCCCGCTGGCGGGAGCTTCGGGCTGTTCGAAGCGGCGGGCTTCTGGCGTTTCCATCCGACCTCTACGGTTGGGACACGCCCGACCCGCGCTGGATCCTGGGGGTCCTCTGGCTGGCCAAGACGTTTCATCCGGGACGCTTTGACGGCTTCGATATGAAAACGGACGTGGAAGCCTTCTATCATGATTTATACGGCATGTCCGAGGGCGAAATCGAGGCCAAAATCCTTCCTGCGATCCGAATGGAATATCGCTGACCGATGATGCATTCCAATACGCGCCGCCTTCGGGCTCGCCGGATCATGGTCCTGGCTGGCCTGTCGGCGGTCGTCCTGGGAGTTTCCGTCCTGCTCGGCCGCTATCCCGGACCCTCTTTAACCCCGATATCGGTCATCCAGGATGACCCCCTGGCCCGCGACCTGATTCTCCATATCCGGATCCCGCGGATCGCGGCGGCCTTCCTTCTCGGCGCCTCGTTGTCCGCCGCAGGGGCGGTTTTTCAAACCGTGTTCCGCAATCCGCTTGTCGATGCGGGTTTCCTCGGGGTGTCCCAAGGCGCGGCGTTCGGAGCTTCGGTCGCGATCGTGTTTGCCGCCGGAAACGTTTGGGCGGTCCAGGGAGGGGCGGCTCTGTTCGCCTTCCTCGGCCTCGGCCTGAGCTACGGACTGGCCGGCCGCATCAGGGTGGGGGACGACATTCTCCGCCTGGTCCTGGCCGGAATCGTCGTCGGGGCGTTTTACTCAGCAGGCACGGGGATCATGAAATACGTGGCTGATCCGCAAAAGCAGCTGCCGGACATCACCTATTGGATGCTGGGAGGGCTTTGGGGGATCACCGGCCGGGATGTGCTGGAAATGCTTCCGGTCATCTTGCCCGGCCTGGCCTATATGGCGGCTGTCCGATGGCGGGTCAATCTCCTGGCGATGAAGGACGAAACCGCTTTTTCAATGGGCGCGGCCCCGGGGAGAGAGCGGCTGGCCGTCCTGATCGCGGCCACGGCCGTCACCGCTGTCGGCGTGGCCAAGGCCGGACAGGTAGCCTGGGTCGGATTGATCATCCCCCATATCTGCCGCCGGATTGTGGGCTCGGAGATGCGGGTTCTTTTCCCGGCCTCCCTTCTGCT
>JAFGEN010000359.1 GCA_016931595.1 Candidatus Aminicenantota bacterium
AACGTGTTCCCGGACCGGACATCCGTTCCGGCCTCGGAGCTCGAGGTCACCCACGCCCCGGTCGTTGCTTCGGTTCCCGCGGCTCCCGTGAAGAAAGTCAAGGTCAAGGCGGAAAAACCGGCCGCAAAACCGGCCGCGGAAAAGCCGGTCGCCAAAAAGGCGGCGGCCGCCAAAGCGAAGAAAGCCGCCGTAACCGCCAAGCCCAAAACCCGGGCCAAGAAGGCGGAGAAGTAAAGGAGACGATCGATGGCGACGAAACGTGGAAGCGGCGTCGGGCGGAACGGCCGGGACAGCGCGGGCCGGCGGCTCGGAGTGAAGAAATACGGCGGCCAAGTCGTCAAGGCCGGTTCGATCCTGGTCCGGCAGCGCGGCACGCCCTTTAAGCCCGGGGCCAACGTCGGCCGGGGGCAGGACGACACCCTTTTCGCTAAAATCTCCGGCGTTGTCCGGTTCACGGATAAAGGCGAGAGGGGCAAACTTGTTACGATCGACCCAACCTGAACCGGACACCCTCAATCCTGACTTTTTATTTTCCCCGCGGGGAAAACGAACCGACCCGTGATTCTGTTTTTTCGCGAAAAACTTCGCGGCTATGGAAATCGCGGGAATTTTCATGAATAATCCATAGTAATCGACATGTTCATCGACCAAGTCCGCGTCAATCTCAAAGCCGGCCGGGGCGGCGACGGCGCGGTCAGTTTCCGCCGTGAAAAAGGCGTTCCCAAGGGAGGCCCGGACGGCGGCCACGGCGGCCACGGCGGGAGCGTCCTCCTCGTCGCCGAAACGGGGTTGACGACTCTGGCCTATTTCCGTTTCCATCCGGTCAACCGGGCGAAAAACGGCGATCCGGGTCAGGGAGCCAGAAAACATGGCAAGCGCGGCGCCGATCTCGAGCTTTGCGTTCCGGTCGGGACCATCGTCAAGGACGCGGCCACGGGCCGCGTTCTCTGCGACTTGATCGAACCGGGGCAAGGCTATGTCGCGGCCAAGGGCGGAAAGGGAGGCCGGGGCAACATCTCGTTCGCCACGGCCGTTCATCAGGCTCCCCGCGAGCACGAGCCCGGCCGGCCGGGTGAGGATCAGGACCTCATTCTTGAGCTTAAGATGATCGCCGACGTGGGGCTGATCGGCTTCCCCAATGTCGGCAAGTCCACCCTGATTTCGAACATATCGGCGGCCCGCCCGGTCATCGCCGATTATCCCTTCACGACGCTCATTCCCAACTTGGGCGTGGTCGACGTGGCCGGCCTACGGAGTTTTATCGTCGCCGATGTTCCGGGTTTGATCGCGGGAGCCCATCAGGGCCAGGGCCTGGGCATCCAATTTTTAAAACACGTTGAGCGGACCAGAGTCCTGGTCCATATCCTCGATGTGTCGCCCTACTCCGGCCGCGATCCCGTCGACGATTACCGGGTCGTCCGCTGTGAGATCGCCGCCTTCAATCCCAAGCTGGCGGCACGCCCCCAGGTCATCGCGGCCAATAAGGTCGACCTTCTCCGGGACGAGGATGCGGGCCGTCTCAAGGCGGTTAAAAAATTGGCCGCTTCGGAACGCTGCCCGTTTTTCGCCGTTTCGGCGATGAAGGGGGAGGGGTTGAAAAAGCTGGTCGCCGCCCTGGATGAAGCGGTTCTCCGGCTGAAAGAGGGGAAGGCGGCCTTCCCGAAAAGGCGGACGGAGGACGGATGAGGCGGCTTCGGCGGATCGGGATCTTCGGGGGAACATTCGACCCCGTTCATTTCGGCCATCTGCGGGCGGCCGAGGAAGTCCGTTCGCGGCTTGGGCTGGACCGGATCCTCTTCATCCCGTCCAACACGCCTCCCCATAAACGGCGCTTCGGGATGGCCCCTGCCGCCGACCGGCTGGCCATGGTCCGGTCGGCCCTGCGGGGACGCCCCGGATTGGAGGCCAGCGACCTGGAGGTCGCTTCGCCCCGGACGTCGTATTCCGTCTTCACCCTGGCAAAAATCCGAACGCTTTATCCCGACGCCCGCCTCTTCTTCCTTCTCGGGGCGGATGCGTTCCTCGAGATCAAGACCTGGCGGGAATGGCGGAAGGTTCTCGACCAGTGTGTCTTCATCGTCTTGACCCGGCCGGGTTCGAGTCTCCGGGCGGCCCGGTCCGTTTTGGGGCCGGGATACCGGGACCGGACGGCCTCCATCAGAGAGGCGGCGGACCTCGACAACCGCCTTCGGGCCGGTCGGACGATCCTTTTCTTCCGGATCGACGCATTGCCCGTTTCTTCCACGGAGATCCGGCGGAGAGTCCGGGGGGGCCGTTCCCTCGAAGGCCTCGTTCCCGCCGGCGTAGCGGCCCGGATCAAGTCGGCTAAACTCTATCAGGAATAGGAACAATGAAGAAAACGACAAAATCCGCCCCCAAAGCCGCGCCGGCGGCGAAACCCGGGACGTTCACCAAGCGGCAGCTTCCGCCCGGCGTCCGGACGGCGATCCAAGCCGCCCAGGAAAAGAAGGCCGAGAACATCGTCGTCCTCGACCTCCGGTCGGCGGCGTCGTTTACCGAATATTTTCTTCTCCTGACCGGGATGAACTCCCGTCAAACGGCGGCCCTGGCCGAGGCCATCGAGCGGGATCTCAAGGCCGTCAGCCTTCGTCCCATCGGCAAGGAAGGGGCCGTCCGCGGGGAGTGGATCCTAATGGACTACGGCTGGTTGATCGTCCATATCTTTTCCCCGGCGGCCCGGGATTACTATGCCCTGGAAAAGCTCTGGGGCGACGCGCCGAGCCTTTCGGTCTGAGAGGCGGGCATGCGGAACGCGGCATGCTGATCAGGGTCTTGTGGCCGGGACGGACGAAATCCGAGGACATCCGGCGCCTGGAAGCGTTTTATTTAAAAAGGATCACGGGACTCCTGCCCTGCGAAATCGTCGAAACAGAGACCGGGCGGGGTCTCAGCGAAAAGGATTCGAAAAAAATCTTGGAAATCGAGGCCAAGGGACTTGAAAAACGGCTTAAAGATGATTATATTGTCTGCCTCTTGGATAATGGGAGTGAGATGAATTCGAATGAGTTTGCCCGGTTCATCGAAGGCCGGGGGGTCTCGGGAACGAGGTCGCTGGCGTTCGTCGCCGGGGGGTTTTTGGGCTTGTCGCCCCGGTTGACGGACCGGGCCGACCTCAAACTCTCCCTGTCCCGGATGACCATGTCGCACGAGCTTTGCCGGGCGGTTCTGCTGGAGCAGATCTACCGCGGCGCATCACTCATGAAAGGAAGATCTTATGCCAAATAAAGGGAGTGTCTTGAGCAAAAAAGAGCTGGACGCCGTCAAGGACAACCTCATCGAACGCCGGCACGAAATCATCCACAAGCTGAGCGAGGTCCAGGACCAGAGCAAGATGAACGAAACGGACATCGCCCAGGACCTGGCCGACAAGGCCGAAAGCTCCTACACCAAGGAATTTCTCCTCAGCCTGTCCAACGCCGAACGTGAAGAACTTCTCCAGATCGACGCTGCCTTGAAGCGGATCGCCCGGGGCGAATACGGCCTCTGCCGGACCTGTCAAAAAGAGATCGGCAAGAAGCGCCTGGCGGCGATTCCCTGGACGCCTCTTTGCATCGAGTGCCAGGAACAAAGCGAGTCCGAAGCGACCTGAGATTGCCCCGATCCTTCCTTCTTGACCTCGGCCGCTTGGCCGGATTGGTCTGCTATCCCTCGTTCTGCAAAACCTGCGGCGAGCTTCTCGAGAACCGGCGCGACCGAATCCTCTGCTCGGCCTGCCTGGAAAAGATCCGGCCGCACCGGGCTCCGGTCTGCCCGGTCTGCGGGCGTTTTTTCGAGGGGGAGGCGGACGGTCACCTCTGCGGCCGGTGTTCGGTCTCCCCGCCGCCGTTCGCCCGCCATCGTTCGGCCGGCCGGTATGAGGGTGTCCTCAAGGACGCCCTGTTGCTGCTGAAATACCGCCGGTTCCGGCCGCTGGGCCGGGTTCTCGGGGGGATGGCGTACGAAGCGTTGAAGGCGGACGAGGAGTTTTGGCGCGGGGTCGGCCTGGTCGTTCCCGTTCCGCTTCATCGGAAGCGCCTTCGGGAGCGGGGATTCAACCAGTCCGGCGAAATCGCCCGGGAGATCAGCCGGCGGACCGGGATTCCCTTCGATCCCCGGGCGCTGAAAAAAACGAAACCGACGCCGCCCCAGACGTCCCTTGAACAGAAAGAGCGGATGAAAAACGTCCGGGACGTTTACGCCCCGGAGAGAAGACATGTCCTTTCCGGCCGGGTCATTCTTCTCGTCGATGACGTGTTCACGACCGGTTCGACCGCTGGGGAATGCGCCCGGGTCATGCGCCGGGAGGGCGCATCCGAGGTGCGGGTTTTAACCGTAGCCCAGGCTTAGGCTCCCGTTCCATCGATTCGAGGAAAAAAAACAAGCGGGGCTTGAGCCCCGCTTGTCGCCCCGGCTAAGCCGCCCGGTCTTACTTTTTTGTCTTTTCCGAGGCCTTGAGGATCTTGACGGTCTTGGGCTTGAGCTCCTGCCGCTTGGGCATGACGATCTTCAGGACGCCGTTCTCGTGTTCGGCCAGGATCTTCTCAGGGTCGATCGAGTTGGGAAGGGAGAACGCCCGGAAGAACGAACCATAGGACCGTTCGATCCGGTGAAAATTTTCTTCCTTGGTCTCTTTTTCGAACTTTCGTTCGCCTTTGAGGGTCAGGGTGTTGTCCTCGACCTTGATCTCGATGTCCTTCTCCTCGATACCGGGGATTTCCGCGGTCAGGACGAGCTCGTTGGCCGTTTCGTAGATATCGACCGCCGGAGCCCAATTGCTCGAGATCATGTCTTTGTCCTCCCCTTTCTGGGCCAGAGAGTCCTCGAAAAGACGGTTCATCTTTTCCCGAAGCGTCACCACGTCCCGAAAGGGATCCCATCTGATAATAGCCATTGAAAACCTCCTGGTTGATAATATCCGCCCCTGAGGGGCCTTTGTTCGACAACTAAAATATAAAACCTAAGTATAATATTGTCAAGTATTATGAATAAAATAATTTAAATTATTGAAAATACATAAAGAAATTATATTCAATAACTTAGGATTAAGATGGAAGTCTATTTGCCGGAACCGTGAATTAAAACCGTGGCTTCGCCTTTCAACTCCCGGCTTCCGGAGGCTTGGAGAAGCTCGGCCGGCGTCCCCCGAAGGAATTCCTCGAAGATTTTTGTCATTTCTCTGGCGATGACGACCCGGCGGTCGGGAAACACATCCTGAAGGGCTTCGAGGAACGCTCCGATTTTTCTCACGGGAAGATAAAAGACGATCGTCCCTTCTTCCTCCCGGAGAGACAGAAGGGTCTTTCGCAGGGCTTCTCTTTTAGGCGGAGCGAATCCCATGAACAGGAAACGATGAGTCGGCAATCCCGAAGCGGCCAGGGCCGAGGTCACAGCCGACGGCCCCGGGATCGGGACGACCGGCAATCCTTCCCGGATCGCCTCCCGGACGAGACGGAATCCCGGGTCGGAGATTCCCGGTGTTCCGGCGTCGGTGACCAGGGCGACCGATTTGCCCTCCCGGAGGAGATTGAGGAGGTGGGGGATCCGTTGGCCTTCCCGGGATTCGTAGAAGCTGATCAGCTTTTTTTTGAGTTCGTAACGGTTGAATAGCTTGAGCGTCTGCCGGGTGTCCTCGCAGGCGACGATGTCGGCTTCCCGAAGGACCCGGAGCGCCCGGAACGTGAGGTCTTCCAGGTTGCCGATCGGCGTGGAGACGAGGTAGAGTGTCCCGGCCATGGGAGGTTTTATTTGTTTCCGTCGTAGGGGTAGAGATGGTCGTGCCCGACCGTCCGGGAGGAGAGCTTGGCGATCGGCGGCATCTGCCGCTTGAATTCCGACCCGCGGATGAGCCGGGCGATCCGGGCGGCCTTTTTCCTGGGGAATCCGCGGGCGACGACTTCATCCTCGGATTCCCGGCCGTCGACGAGATGCTCCAGGATCTCGTCCAGTTCGGCGTAGGACAGCCCGATTTCAGCCTCATCCGTTTGTCCCGGCCAGAGGCAGGCCGAGGGGGCCTTTGTCCGGATATCCTCGGGCAGGCCGAGGTGCTCGGCCAGCGCCCGGACCTGGGTTTTATAAAGGTCTCCGAGCGGGTTGAAGGCGCAGGCGAGATCGCCATGGATCGTCCCGTAGCCGATGAGGAGCTCCGATTTGTTGCTTGTCCCCAGGACCAGGGCTTTTATCCGGGCCGACCAGTCATAGAGGATGGTCATTCTTTCCCGGGCCATCTTGTTCCCCTTGAGGACGGGGTTGTCGGTCGGGTGTTTTTTGAAGTAGGCGTCGACCATGGGGGAGATGTCGATGGTCTCAGCCTGAAGCTTCAGGGCTTTGGCGATTCTTCGGGCGTCGGCCAGGTCCGAGCCGAATCCCTTGCCGTAGGGCATGATCAGGGCGGTCACGTTTCGCGGCCCCAGGGCTCGCACCGCCAGGGTCGCGCAGACGGCCGAGTCGAGACCCCCGGAAAGGCCGAGGATCCCTTTATGAAATCCCGCCCGGCCCAGCTCCTCCCGAATGAAGGCGGTCAGGATTTCTTCAACGAATGCGGGATTAATCTTCATCGAGGCGAACGATCCTTTCCAGGTTGGCCAGGGTGACCTCGGGACGGTCGTCCCGCTTGAAGGTCATGGCCCGGCGGGCTCTGCGGATGTCGGCTGGGTCGATTTCGGCCGGGAGAAAGTCCGGCCGGCCGTAGGCCGCCCGGGCGACAAGGTTCCCGAAAGGGTCGAAGATGAAGGATCCTCCGGCGAAAACCGCACCGTCCTCAAATCCCGTCCGGTTGCAGTAGACGACGAAAGACGTCGTCAGGCGGGCGACCGCCTCGCCCGTGACCTCCCACATCCGGCTGCTGGCGAAGCCGTCCTCTCCGGCCACCCCCCGCCCGGGGGCGGCGCTGACGGCGATCGAGATCCCGGCCCCGCCGGCAAACACCAGGTAATGGGCGTTGAGGTGGAGAAAATCGCGGCAGATCAGAAGGCCTGCCTTTCCCCAGGGCGTCTCGAAGGTGCGGATCGTCCTGCCTCGGGCGAAAAACCGGAGTTCCTCGAACATCCCCGAATTGGGGAGGAACATCTTCCGGTGGATATGAATGATGGTTCCCCCCCGAATGAAGGCGGCGGAATTGAAAAAAAGACCCGGTTTGAGGGGGGATTCCTCGACGAATCCGACAACAATCGACATCCCCCGGCCGGCTTTCCGGAGGGCTTGGAATTCCCGGCAGGACCGGGGATCCCGGGCCGTTTCCGACACAAGGTCACGGAGCCGATATCCGGTGAGGCTCAGCTCCGGGAAAATCAACAGGTCGATTCCCGCGCGGCGGGCCTTTTCGATCGTTTCGAGATGGAGGTCGAGGTTTCGGTCGAGGTCGCCCAGGACCGGCGAGATTTGAGCCAAGGCAATCTTCATGCCCCCAAATTAGCATAAACCGGGCGGTCCGGCCAAATTTGATATTTTTATTTTTTTCGTTAGAATAGGGCCAGTGAACCATATCGCTCTTTACTTGAAAGATATCTTTTTCGGCAAAAAGACGGGATGTCTTACGTTTTCCCGGAGCGGAATCGAGAAAAGCTTCATCTTCCAGGACGGCGGGCTCCTCTTCGCCAAGACGAACGTTTCCGAGGAACGTCTCGGCGAGATCCTCTACCGCACGGGCAAAATCGCGCCCGACGTCTTCTCCGGCATCAACAAGTATGTCCGTCCCGACACGCTCCTGGGCGAAGCCCTGGTCCAGAACCGGGTCCTGACGCAACGGGCCCTCTATGACGGCGTCCTGGCCCAAATGTACGCCGTCACCCTGGGTTGCTTCGTCTTTTTCGACGGGGTCTACTCCTTCCAGCCGCAGGAACGATACATCGACGCCGAATTCCAATTGCGGGTCAGTCTTCCCCTCCTGATCGAAAAAGGCGTCCGGGCGATGGCCTTCCACCCGGCGATCCATTCGTTCTTTTCGGGAAAAACGCTGACGGCGAAGGAAGGCCCGCTTCTGACCGGCCTCGACGAGAGAGAGCGGGCCCTCTGGAGCCGGATGGACGGGACGGCCAATATTGAATACATCATGACCTGGGACGCCGCCGACCCCAACTGGTTCTGGAAAACCATGTTCCTTCTCTATACCCTCGGGTTGGCGGACTTCAAGGAAGTCGCTCCGACCGTGACGCTTCCCGAGCCTCCTTCCCAGCCGAAACCTGAGCCGCTTCCGCCTCCGCCCGCACCCCCGGCCTCTCCCACCCCTTCGCAGTTCATGACAAGCGCTGAGGCCGCGGCCGATGCGGCCGAACCCCTCCGGCCGGCGTCCGCTCCCGCCGCCGATGCCGCCGCCCGGGAAATCAACGAGACCATTGCCGAGGCGATCGATCTGCGGAAGCGAATGGGCAACCTCGACCACTATCAGCTGTTCGGCATCCCGTCGTCGGCCGGCGAGGCGGAGGTCAAAAAGGCCTATTTCAAGCTGGCCCGGAAATTCCATCCCGACCGCTTCGGCCGGTCTCTCGACCCGCAGCTCAAAGTCCAGATTGACGAGTTGTTCGACCGCATCACCAAATCCTACAAGGCCCTGACCACTCCGGGAGCGGCGGCCGTTCCACCGGAGCCGCCTCCGCCGGCCGACGAGGCCGAAAAGGATCCCGGCAGGAACGCCGATACGCGGTTCCGCCAGGGCAAGACGCTCTACAGCCAGGCCCGGTACGAGGAAGCAATCCAGTACCTCGAGGAAGCCGTCAGGATGAACGACAACAAGGGCGACTATTTTCTGCTCCTGGCCCTGGCCCAATCCAAGGTTCGGGGATTCAGCAAGAAGGCGGAAAAGAATTTTCTCCGGGCGATCGAGCTCGAACCCTGGAATCCCGAGGGCATCGTCGGCCTGGGCCTCCTCTACAAGAAAGAAGGGATGACCACCCGGGCCCGGAAACAGTTCGAGCGGGCCGTCGAAATCGAACCGAATCACCAGGCCGCCAAAAGCGAGCTGGAGTTGATCGACGGCAAGTCCGAGGATAAAAAGGGCAAGGGCTTCTTCAGCGGGGATCTGTTCGGGTCGAAAAAGAAGAAGTAATCAGGCCAGGAGTTCGGCCAGTTCCTCCTCCGACAAGACCGGGACCCCGAGTTTTCGGGCTTTTCCCAGCTTGGATCCGGCATCGGCCCCGGCAATGAGATACGAGGTCTTTTTCGAAACGGAATCCGTCACCGTCGCCCCCCGGGCCTCCAGCGCCGCCCTGGCCTGCTCCCGGGTCCATCCCTGAAGCGTTCCCGTCAGAACGTATGTTTTCCCCTCCAGGGGCCGTCCGGCCGCGGGCGCTTTTCGTTCGGAGCGAAAATTCAAACCGGCGGCCTTAAGCTTTTCGAGAAGGGCGATGTTTTCGGGCTGGCGGAAGAAAAAGACCAGGCTTTCGGCCACCACCGGGCCGACATCCTCGATCCGGCGCAACTCCTCCTCCGAAGCCGCGGCCAGGGCCTCGATGTCGCCGTAGCGGTCGGCCAGCGTCCGGGCGGTTTTTTCCCCGACATGGCGGATGCCAAGGGCGAAGAGGAGCCGTCCTCCATCGCGGGACTTCGACAGCTCGATTCCGGCCGCGAGATTGGCGGCGCTTTTCGGCCCCATCCTCTCCAAACCGGCCAGGCTTGAAGCCGAGAGAGCGTACAGGTCCGGCAGCGACCGGACCAGGTTTTTATCGAGAAGCTGGTCGACGAGGGCCTCCCCCAGACCCTCGATGTCCATCGCCCGGCGGCCGGCGAAGTGAAGAACCGACTCCCGAAGCTTGGCCGGGCAGGAGGAATTTTCGCAGCGGGAGACGACTTCGCCCTCGGCCCGGTGGACGCGGGATCCGCAGACGGGACAGCGGGACGGCGGGACGAATTCCGACTCGCCGCCGGTCCGCCGGTCTTTCATCGGGCCGACGACCCTGGGGATCACGTCGCCGCTCCGCTCGACCAGGACGATGTCCCCGACCCGGATGTCCTTGCGCCGGATTTCGTCCTCGTTATGGAGGGTCGCCCGGGAGACGGTTGTTCCGGAGATTTTCACCGGCTCCAGGACGGCGACCGGGGTCAAGGCCCCGGTTCGGCCGACCTGAACGACGATTTCGCGGAGCCGGGTGGTCGCCTGACGGGCCGGGAACTTGAAGGAAATCGCCCCGCGGGGGAACTTGGATGTAACCCCCAGGTCCCGCCGTTCCGCCGTGTCGTCGACCTTGACGACAATCCCGTCGACATCGTATTCGAGGGCGTCCCGGTTCCCGGTCCATTCCCGCCAGTAGGCTTCCACCTCCCGGGGCTGGGTGAAGCGGCGCGAATGCGGGTTGATTTTGAACCCGAGTTTTTTGAGGGCCTGGAGCCCCTCCCATTGGCCGGGCGGCTCCTCGCCTTCGACGAGCAGGGTGTAGAAGAAGGCGTCAAGGCGCCGGGCGGCGACTTCCCGGGGATCGAGGAGACGGATCGAGCCGGCGGCGGCGTTCCGCGGGTTGGCGAACAGCGGCTCTCCGCGATCTTCCCGGAGCTTGTTGATCTCCCGGAACGAGGTGAACGGAAGGTAGACCTCGCCCCGGACTTCGACCTCCCGCCGGTCGGAAATGCGAAGCGGCAGGCTGCGGATCGTCCGGACGTTGCCGGTCACGTCGTCCCCCTGGATCCCATCGCCGCGGGTCACGCCCTGAAAGAGAAGGCCGTCGCGGTAGGTCACGGATATGCTCAGCCCGTCGATTTTGAGCTCGGCCGTGTA
>JAFGEN010000075.1 GCA_016931595.1 Candidatus Aminicenantota bacterium
CCGATGAGCTGTCGTCGGCAGCCCTGGCTTTGGGGCTCGGTCTGGCCGCCGCCTGGGCCGCCGGAATCTTTCCCCGGCCCAAGGTCACGGCGGCCGTCCTCGCGTTCCTGATCGGCTGGGCCGGCATTCACGGGACGGTCCGCCAGGCAACGGAGTTGAAAACCCGGAGCCTTGCTTCGGGCATCCTTCGGGAAACCATCGAAACACGCGAGTCCTGGGCCCGCTTTCTGCTGGAGGAATCCCTCAAAACCCTGGATCGAGCGAAAAGGGATATCCTCGCCTATCTGGACGGAAGCTTCGACCTGCCCGATTCGGCCCGCCGACTCTGGAATGAAACCCCGGCCGGGCGGTTCCGCTGGTATTCCAGCCTTGAAATCCAGGCCGCCGATGGAACGCTTCTATCGCGCTACGCCCTTAATGTCCCGAAAATCTTCCGGCCGACCGCCGACCTCCCTTCCCGACCCCGGGGAAGCATCGTCCGAAGGATCCTACCGTTCATGGGAAAGGGAAAAGACTTCCTGATCGGCTACCGCGACTGGGAAGCGGAAGGAAAAATCCTCGGCCGGACGGTCATGTCCATGTCCCTGGACGACGACCTGCTCCCGTTTCTCTACTCGTCCAACCCCTATTTCGAGCTTCTCCGTTCCAACACTCTGCCGTCCCTGGTCCAATTCGATTTCCGATTGGCCATCTTCGACGCTTCCGGTCGTCTTGTCTTCAACCCGGGGAATCTCTCCTCCGGCCTTCCGCCGGGGGTCATGGAACGCTCCGACCTGGACGGCTCCGGCGTCAGGGCGGACTTCAGGGACAAAAATGAGCGGTTCGACCTGTTCGCCTTCCGGTCCGACGGCCGGGTGTACGCCGTCCTGACCCCCCGTCCGGGATTGATCGGCTGGGCCGCGGAATATTTTAAATTCTTATTCCTGGCCGGATTGCTCCTGGTTCCGGCCGCCTTGGCGGTCGCTTGGATCGCCGTCCGCCGCACCAGGCGCCGCCCCTTGTGGTCGTTTGCCGATCGCGTCTATGTCTCGTTCGCCGCCGTCGCCCTTGTCCCCCTCCTCCTGTTTGCCGTTTTTTCCAGGGGATTCTTCAACCGCATTTTCACCCAGCAGTTCATCCGGAAAGCCGAAATCCACGCCAATCTCGCCCGCAACGTTATGGACGACTTCGCCGCTCTCGAGGAGGAGGGACAATTTCCGCTCGAGACTCCCCCTGACGACCTCGTTCTGTGGATTTCGACGACCATCTCCAACGATGTCAATCTTTACCGGGGCGGACGCCTCGTTTCCTCCAGCCGCCGGGAGCTGTTCGACGCCGGTCTCCTGCCGGAGCTCCTCGACGGCGAGATCCATTTTCAGATCCAGTTCGCCGACCACCCGTATTACGCCCAAACGAGCCGCCTGGGCTCGTTTTCTTTCCGCACCTTGACCGTGCCCTATCCGGCCATCGAGCCGCCGCTTCTCCTCTCCCTCCCATTTCCATTCGAACGCCAGGAAATCTCGGCCGCCGGCCGGGAGTTGTTCGAGGTCCTGATCTTCATCGGCGTCATCTTCATCGGGACCGTCCTGCTTCTCGCCCGGGGCATCGGAGCGATGATCGTCACGCCGGTCCACCGGCTTCTGGCCGGAACCCGCGAAGCGGCTCTGGGCAACCTTGAGTTCGAAGTCGAGTACCGGGGCCGCGATGAGATGAAAACACTGGTCGACGGCTTCAACGCCATGATCCGGAACCTCAAGTGCCACCAGCAGGAGATGACCGAGCTGGGCCGCAAGGCGGCCTGGGCGGAAATGGCCAGGAAAGTCGCCCACGAAGTGAAAAATCCCCTCACTCCCATCCAGCTTTCAGCCGAGCACCTGCTTCATGTCTGGACGGACCGGCCCGGGGAATTCGAACCTGCCCTGAAGGAATCCATCTCGTACATCGTCGGCGAAGTCGACAACCTTCGACGAATCGCCCAGGACTTCCTTGATCTTTCCCGGGCCGCCGTTTTGAACAAGGAATCCCTGGCCCTGGACGCGATCCTCATCGAAACCCTCGCTCCGTACAAAACGCTCCTGTCCGACCGGCTTGTATTCCGGGAAGCGATCGAACCGGGTCTGGCCTTCGAGGGAGACCGGGACAAGCTCCGGATCGCATTCCGAAACCTGATCATCAACGCGATCGAATCGATCCGCCTCCGGGGAGAGGTCAGGGTTGAAGCCCGCCGGGAGGGCGGGCGTTTTCAGTTGACCTTCGGCGACACCGGGTCGGGGATGCGCCGGGACGTCCTGGACCGGATTTTCGAGCCTCATTTTTCGACAAAATCATCCGGCACGGGACTGGGCCTGCCGATCACGAAAAAGATCATCGAAGATCACGGCGGGACCATCAGGGTCCGGAGCGAAGCCGGGCTCGGGACGAGCGTATTCATCGAGCTTCCGGCCGAAGGAGCTGCAGCCATCTTAACTCGTGAATAATCCAGGTTAACCTTGTGTATCATCCGGGAAAAGAAGCGCCTTGGGCGGCCCCACGGACTGGCATTTTCATCCGGTCTATGGAAGAATATCTCCCATGAGCAAGACGTTGGTCGTTTATTTCAGCCGGACCGGCAATACGAAAGAGGTCGCGGAAACGATTCATGAAGAGGTCGGAAGAGATGGGACCATCGCGCCGATCGACAAGACGGGTCCAGTAGAATTATACGACCTGATGTTTGTCGGATTCCCGGTCCATTCGCACAGCGTTCCCTTCCCCGTCGAAACATTCATAAAATCCCTTCCGAAAGGGAAACCAATCGCCCTGTTCAGCACCCACGGGGCGTTTTCCCACCATCCGATCGCCCGGGAAGCCCTCGAATACGCAGCCGTTCTCGCCGGGCATTGCCGCCTGCTCGGGACATTTCATTGCCGGGGGCGGCTCTCCCTCCAGGCGATGGAAACGCTGGCCAAGTCTCCCGAACACCGGGAATGGGCGGAGATGGCCCCTTCGGCCGCTTCCCATCCGGACTCCCATGACCTGGCTGAGGCCGCCCTGTTCGCCCGGCACATGAAAGCCCGGAGCGCGGAGAAGAGCCCCGCCGGCCGCGATTAGGATGGACGGGCGATGCTGAAATTCCTCGTCTATTGCATCCTGGCTTACATCGTCTTTCGTTTCGTGTCCTTTTGGCGGAACCTCGGCCGCTCCAAGGCGGAGGATAGAAAGCCGCCGGCCCGTGTCTCTGGCTCCGGAGTCATGGTCAAGGACGAGGTCTGCCAGACCTACCTCCCGCGGGAAAACGCCCTTCGGGAAATCATCGACGGTGAAGAAAAATTTTTCTGTTCTTCGGAATGCCGGAGGAAATGCCTCGAGGCCGAAAAAAAGAGAGGCTGAGCCGGGTCCGGCGTTCAAACCGTCCGCTCGATGCGGAAACCCTCCAGGTCCCCGGATGCGGCCTCCCATTGAAGAGAAACATCGACCACCCGGGCCGGGAGCGGACCGCGGCCCAGACGAAAAATCAAGACATCCAGGTCTTCCCGTTCTCCTTCGGCCAGAACTTCAACTCGGCCGTCCTCGCGATTCCTAACCCAGCCCAGAAGACCCAGATGCGACGCTTCCCGGCTGACGAACCAACGAAAGGAAACGCCCTGGACCTCTCCCCGGACGAACGCCCGGAACCGCTGAATCATGCCCTCCGGCCTCAGACCGCTTCCATGGTCGAGGGCGGTTTCGGGGCGATGTTGTACGTGACGCTGACGACATCGGGCAATTCCTGAAGAAGGTCGGATGCGACGGCCTCCAGCGTTCCCCAGGGCAGCCGGGTCGGCGAGGCGTTCCGGGCATCCAGACTGTCCCAGCAGCGGACCTCGATCTGGCGGCCGTACATGCGTTTTCCATTCCGCATTCCGGGAACCCGGTCCGCGTGAAGAATGGCCATGAACTGAAACACGTCGAGTTTTTCCAGGTGACGTTCGCAAACGGCCGTCGCCCTTCGTACCACGGCGATCCGTTCCGGGTCGACTTCCCCGATCACCCGAGCGGCCAAGGCCGGACCGGGAAACGGTTTGCGGTTGAAGACGTCCTCGGGTAGGCCCAGGGCCCGCCCGACGACCCGGACACCGTCCTTGCGCAGGGGCAGAAGCGGCTCGAGAATGCGGTACCCAAACGCCTCCTCGGGATCGATCCCGAGCTGGGCGAAGACGTTGTGCTGGCGCTTGATCCCGGCGACCGTTTCGTCCACGTCGGTGAGAATGGTCCCTTGAAGAAGATGCCGGGCGCCGCTCTCCTTGACGATCCGTCCGAAGACATGCCGGTAAAAGGCCTGTGTGATCGCCTCCCGTTTCTCCTCCGGGTCTGTCAGGCCTTTCAGGGCGGTGAAAAATTCGGCGCGCGCATCGACGACCTCCACCGGGACACCGAGGCCGCGGAACAGTCCGGACACCCGGTCCGGTTCGCCTTCCCTCATGATCCCATTGTCGACGAAGACGGTTCGTAAGCGGGAACCAAGGGCCCGGTGACCGAGCATCGTCACGACCGAGGAATCGACCCCTCCGGACAGGGCGTTGATGGCCCGGCCTTCGCCCACGGCCTTCCGGATTTCTTCGACGTGTTCTTCGATGAAACTCCCGGGATTCAACTCGCCGACGGTGATTTCCTTGATCATGGGATCTCCTAAATGAAGGGCCGTCAAGCTCAAGAAGAGAGCGGATTCTTCCCGTCCGGTAAGGTGTAGTGCTTTTTGATGAGCGGCAAGATATACCCGTCGAAGGCGACGACGAATTCCGTCCGAAGGGCGGTCCAGGCCGAGACCTCCTTGCGCATGTCCTCGTCTCGGGGCTGGGCCGAGGCCACGACCAGCAGTTCGCCGTAGCGGAGTTCCACCGGGAGGACCTCGTACTTGGTCACCAGGTTGTGCGGCAGCAGGCCGAGGACTTCGGCCGGAATTTGATATGCCGCGAGGTCGATCCAGTTGCAGCCGAGCTGGGAGGCAACGGCCAGACAGATGTCGTTGGCCGTTACGTATTTGAGGTCGACAAGGATTTGGCCCAGTCGCTTCTTCCGTTGTTCGCCCTGGACGAACAAGGCCCGTTCGAGCTGACCGCGGGTGATATATTGGGCTTCGACTAAAATTTCGCCCAACAATGCCCTGGTCGATTGCTGTTTGTTCAGCGATTCGTCCAGTTGCTGGCGGCTGATCAGATCCTGCTCCACCAGGATTTGGCCGATCATCTTGTTCCGGCTCTCGGCCTGGATGTCGAGGGCGTTCTGCAACTGTTTGCCGTCGATCAACTTGGAGTCGACAAGCATTTTGCCCAGAAGACGCTTCTGGTCGACCTTGACGACGCAGCGGGCGTTGATGTAGATCCGCTCGCTCCGGTCTGCCGGATTGAGGGGCATGACGAAAAAGCTCTTCTCTCCCGGGCTGTACCTGAGAGTTGTGCCCGTCAGGACCTCGCCGTCGTTCATTTCGACGACAAGCTTGTAGGCGATGTTTCCGGCAAATTGGGTTTGGGCGATGGTTTCCTTTTTGACGGCAGAAAACTCCTTGTCCGTTTTCAAGAAGTTGATTTTTCGGACTTCCTCGATATGGACGGTCAAAAGGACGTTCATTTTCCCGTCATCCGATTTCGTCTCGAACGGGAATGTCTGCTTGGCCAGGTTGAAGAACGGAATCATCCCCTTCTTCTCCCGCCCGTCGATAAACTGGACGACGGCTTTGTTCATGCTCCGCTCCTGTTACCATAAATAACCCAGACGTGGAGAAAATTCAAGTCCGGCTCTCCGGGTTGACAAATCGCTCGACCGGGGGTAAGGAAAGAACACCATGATTCTTGTGACGATCGCCGGTTTCGACCCCAGCGGAGGGGCGGGCGTTCTGCTCGACACCTCGGTGTTCAAAGCCCTTGGTTTTCACGGAACGGCCGTGCTGACCGCCGTCACAGTTCAGAATACGTCGACGGTCGTCAGGGTCAGAACGCTCTCCCCCCGCCTCGTCCGCGACCAGTTCCTGGCCCTGAAACGAGACCTCGCCGTCGCCGGATTGAAGGTCGGGATGGCCGGGTCGGCGGCCAACATTCAGGAAATCGGCCGTCTTTTGGCCCGTCATACCGACATCCCAAGGGTCGTCGACCCCGTCCTTCGTTCAAGTTCGGGCCGTGCTCTCGCAGGAAAAGCTTCGGCCTTACATTATCTCCGGGCCCTGCACGGCCGGGCCGAGGTTCTAACGCCCAATCTCGCCGAGGCGGCCCGGCTCAGCGGCCGGCCGGTCCGGACCGTCGCCGAAATGCGGGACGCAGCCGCTGCCGTGTTCGACCGGACCGGCATCCCCTGCCTGGTCAAGGGCGGGCACCTGCCCGGCGCACCCGTCAATCTTCTATACGACGGGAAACACATCGCCCTTTTTGGAATAAAACGTCTCCGCCGAGATGTCCATGGAACCGGCTGTTTTTTTTCCGCCGCCTTGCTCGGGTTTCTTGTCCGGAAGGGGGACCTCTTCGCCGCGGCGGAGGCGGCGACCGAGTGGACCCACCGGGCGATCGTCTCATCCATCCGTATCGGGCGGGGCCGAGCGGTTTTTACCCCCCTCTCAATCCCCAAGCCTTAGATGAGTGATCCGTTCCCACCGGAGCGGATCAATATTGCCGCCGCTGACGACAAGGACAACGGTCCTACGCCGAAAGGCAGCCCTGTCTTTCAGCAGGGAGGCCAGGGGTAATCCTCCCGCGCCTTCGACGCGACGATGATGGTGACGGCCGATCAGGGCGATGGCTTCCCTGAGACGGGACTCCCCCGTCAGCCGGATATCATCCACATACGCCCGGCAGAGGGGAAAGGTGATCGAGCCCGGCTCGATTCCCCCGGCCACGGCGTCGGCCAGCGTTGGTCCTTCCCGGATGGAAACGAGGCGGCCGGCGGTAAACGACGCTTTCATAAAAGCCGAAGCCGACGGTTCGATTCCGATGACCTTGACCGCCGGATTCCGACCCTTGAGATACGCCCCGATTCCGGCGATCAGGCCCCCCCCACCGATCGGGACGAACACAGCTTCCACCCCGGGGCAATCCTCGAGGATTTCCAGGCCGATCGTTCCCTGGCCGGAAATCACCTCAGGATCGTTGTAGGGGGAAATATAAGCCTTTCCCGCGCCGGCCGCATCCCGGCGGGCGGCGATTTCGGCCCGCTCGCAGCTTGAGCCGTGAAATTCGATCACCGCCCCCGCGGCCCGGAGTTTTTGGACCTTGGCCGGGGCCGCCGTCCGGGGCAGATAGAGAAGGACGGGCGTTCGTTCCATCGCCGCCGCCCGGACCACGCCCAGGCCGTGGTTTCCGGTCGAGGCGGTGAGGACACCGGCCAGGCGGACCGAGGCCGAAAGCGACCGGAGCTTGTTGAGGGCGCCGCGGAACTTAAAAGACCCGGTCGTCTGATCCGACTCCCACTTGATAAAAACCCTGGCCCCGGTCAGACGTGAAAGAGGGGCGGAATATTCCAAGGGCGTCCGGACGATATCGGAACGGATCCGCCCGTAGGCCGACTCGATTTTGGCATCGGTGATCATTGTTTCCTTCTCCAGAATTATTCATAAATTTTAAAAATTTGCCACCTGTGCCCGGTCAAAGCTCTTTTTTCTCTTCCGATCTTGCCTTAAAATGGGAGGGACATGGCGAGCATATGGGTCGGCACCGCGGGTTGGAGCTACGAAGACTGGGAGGGGACGGTCTATGCGGCCAAGCCGCGCCGCCTCCATCCTCTGGCCTATCTGGCCCGCTTCATCGACGGCGTCGAGGTCAACAGCACGTTCTACCGGACTCCGCCCGTCCCGATGGTCCTGGGATGGATCAAGGCCGTCGCGGAACAGCCGGATTTCCGGTTCGCGGTCAAGCTCCACCAGGTCTTCACCCATGAAAGAAAGGATTTCAAGGTCGAGGACGTCGACCTCTTTAAAAAAGCCGTCGACCCGATTGCGACGGCGGGAAAACTGGCCGCCTTGCTCCTCCAGTTCCCCTGGTCATACCACAACACCGCTCCCCACCGGGAATACCTGGCCGGCTTGTTCGACCTGTTTTCCGGTTACCCGCTGGCCCTGGAAGTCAGGCACGGGTCCTTCGAAGACCCGGCTTTCTTCGATTTTTTGAAAGCGTCCCGCGTCGCGTTCTGCAACATCGACCAGCCGGTGATCGGTAAGTCGCTCCGGCCGACGGCGGTCGTGACCGATCCCCGGCTGGCCTATGTCCGCCTCCATGGTCGCAACTACACAGACTGGTTCCGCGAGGGGGCCGGCCGCGACGCCCGCTATGATTACCTATACGCCAAGTCTGAGCTTGAGGAATGGATTGGACGGATCAAAGACCTGGGCCGTTCGACGGACCGGATCTACATTATCACCAACAACCATTACCGGGGACAGGCCCTGGCCAACGCCCTCCAGATCAAGAACCTCACCAGCGGAAAAAAACTCGAGATCCCGGAAGGCCTGGTGAAACAGTACCCTGTCCTCCAGGAGATCATCGATCGCATCCGCAAGGGACAGCTCGACCTGTTCGACCGGAAAGACGAATGATTCCGTTCAGATGACGAACGGGATGAACCGCTTCGATTTCTTCATATAATCGGAATATGCCTCGCCGAATTTCATTTTCATCTCGCGTTCTTCCATCAAGGCCGTAGCCCAGGACGCGGCGATATTAACGGCAAGCACGCACCCGGTCAGCCAGCGGACTTCTTTCAGGAAGGCGCCGAGGCCGAGATAAAGGAGAGAGGCATACATCGGATGGCGGATCAGCCGGAAAATCCCCCGGTCCACGAGGCGGGTCGTCTTCTCGAAATTTCCGTCCCGCGGTTTGCCGAATTTGACCAGGGCGAAGAATCCGGCGGCTACGACGACAATGGAAACAAGAAGAAGGAGCCAGGAAAGGACCTGGAGAATCGACAACGGGTCGCGGAACCAAACCTTTTCATTCAGGAGAATGAGTACGAAGACGCTTTCAAAGGCGAAAAACCTCGGATAGCCGTGAATCCGCTTCTCGCGAATCGAGGAGAACCAGGAAAAGACAAGAAGGAAAAGGGTCCCGGCCGCCAGGATGATCCAGAACCGGCTCATCGGCCGGATTCCCCGGCCAACGGCGCCCCAAACCTGTTATCGAAGGCGAACTCGGACAAGGGCTTGCGCTCGGGCCTGGTCGATTCCTGCTCGACCTGCTTGGGGGAAAGGACCGGGCTGATCTCGGCGGCGCGTTTTCCGATATTGATGAGAGTGATGACCTGGTCGTCTTCCGGAATCCCCAGAATCTCCCGGGCCTTCTTGGGACGATATCCCGCGATCGGATGAGCGACCAGGCCCAGTTCCGTCGCCCGGAGGATGAGAAAGGCCGCGGCCAGGCCGTCTCCGAACAGATGGTATTCGCGATCCTTGATGAGACAGTCGTCTTCCTTGCGGCTGCAGACGGCGACGATCAGCGAGGCCGCCTTGGCCCAGTCGTTTCCCGGGCTGCTGAGAACCGGATGGAATCGTTCGAGGTTTTCCTTCCCATGGATAAAGACGAACCGCCAGGGCTGATTGTTGTTGCAGGACGGCGCAAGTTGCGCGCACCGGGCCAGGTCACGGAGGAGGTCGGGGGTGATATCCACAGGAGCGAGGGAACGGTAGGCGCGGCGTGTTTCAATGGCCTCGAGAACGTTCATGGAGCCCTCCTTCGAAGAGACCGGAAATATATCCGCATTTCGGCGGGGAGTCAAAATCGCCCGCCGGGGAGCCGGCCGGCTGTCACGGAACTCAAGGGGGATGCTCCGACCGTCGTTTCGGCAATCAAGAGCCTCTCTTCCCTTGACACACGGCCGGGGAGGAATTTAAACTCCGGCCGGACCGAGGCGACAGGCGTCATGATGATTTGGATCAAGGGAAAAACGAAAATCAAACGGTTCGTCATCTTGATCCCGGCCGCTTTCGGCCTCTGGATTGCCGCGGCGGCTCTACTCCCTGATTTTCGGGTCGAAGTGACGATCCGTTCCCAGGGCGAGGTTGAAGTCCGGGCGACGATCCACTTGGACGGACGCCCCGTCTATATTAAAGACGCCGGACGGGGCACGGAGATTCGATGGCTGGTGGGAGGGAAGGATGTCCCCTTTCAAACAAGGCGGGAGGGCGATGCCCTGTATTTTTCAGGATTGCCCGCCTCAGGAGCCGCCCGCCTTTTTTATAAAATCAGAGCCTTCTCAAGCTATATCAATTCGGGAGACCGTCTGAAGCTTCGAGAAGCCATCCTGATCTCGCCGTCCGGCTTTCTGGCCTTGACCGGATTTTTCCCTGGCATCGAAGGAAGCGAGCACGAGCCGATCGATATCCGCTGGCGTTTGCCCCGGCGCTGGACGATGATCTCGGGACAAAGCAGCGTCCAGCCGCTTCATAGGGCTCGGGAGAGAATGTGGGTTGCCGCCCGGCCGGATCGACAAGGACGGGCAGAGATCGGAGGAGCCTCTTTTACCGTCTCCGTTCCGGAAGGCGCGATCCTTTGGGGCGGATCGCGTTTCCTCGACGGCCTGACCGCCTATTTTCGTCATGCCTGGGAAAAATTCGGACCGCTCGAAAAGGCCGACTTCGAAGCGTTCCTCCTCCCCCGCGCCCTTCTCGCCGGATTCGTCCTGTCTTCCCGGGCGATCGCCGTATCCGACGAGTTCGGGGAATCCATCGACCGCCTGACCCACGAGATGCTTCATTGGTGGTCCGGATACCGCGTTCCGTATTGGATCAGGGAAGGCCTGATCGCCTACTTGAGCCGGAAAATCCGGGTCGCTTGCGGACTGGACGGCGAGGCCATATTCCGGCAGCATCTCCAATCCTGCCTGACCGCCGTCCGGGAATCGATCAAGAAGTCCGGAAAGGCCACGCCCCTGGCCGAAATGTCGGATATGATTTCTCCGAATGCTCGTTTCAAAGACCTCCACGCCCTCGGTACTCTCGTTGCCCGAAGACTCGACCTGGACATTCAAGCCCAAAATCCCAAAAAGAGCCTTTTCGACGTCTTCGCCGCCATGGCCCGGAATCGAAACCGGAATTTCGACCTTCGGGACCTGGTCGAACAGGAAACCGGTTTCCGGGCGAAGCCGTTTTTCGAAAAGTACGTTTTCGGAAAAATCGAGAACCCGGAGAATTTGCTGAAATAAATTCCCCAAGTGGAATATTCCGCACCGCCGGGTGTAATATATGCGATGCCGGCTTTCGGAAAAGAGCCGGCCGCAAGACAGGGGAACAGACATGAAGAGTGTTTTATTGCGTGTTTCTGGACTGATGATCTCGGCTTTCATGGCCGCCGGAAGCCTTCCGGCTCAAACCGCCGGCCGGGGCTCGGTGCAAGTTACGGCTCTGGTCTTTGAAACCGCTCCGATGATTTATACGGTGACGAAATCCGAGCCCGATCCTTCGGGCGCGGTCCGGGGGAGGATGACCGGCGGGATGATCACCTCGCAATTTCCGCCGGCCGTCATGCGGATGAAGATCGGCGGCTCGGAGGATTTCAATATCGAGGCGGTCCCCGCGCTGATCAAGCGCCACTTCAAGTTCCAATGCGGGGACGAGGTTTCCGAAGGCCTTCCGGCGAAAATGATCGGTAAGGACATCTTCTCGGGTAAAGACGGGACATTTAAGAAAATCGGCCATTCCTTGCTTACGACCGGGAATCCGCTGAAGCCCGAAACGGATCCCGTTTTATTCGACCTCAAGCTGGTTTCCCGGCAGGGAGAAACCTTCGTTTTCGAAGCTTGCTGTGTTGCGGGCCCGGTCAAAGAGGCGGAGTCGGACGGGCGGCCGGCCGCCTTGCTTGAAGAGATCATCGGCCTGCGTCCGAACGAGCCCGTCCTGATCGGTTTTCCATATATCAACCGGGCGAGGGAAAAATTCGTTTACTGGATCGCCCTTCTCCTGGAATAGCCGGACGGGCGGGTTAGAACGCCCGGACGAATTCGCAGTTCTGGACCTTGACCCCGCCCCGGCCGTCGGCCCGGGGCTCTCCCCGGAGGCAGCAGACGGGCGGCTCCCCGATGGTCAGGCACATCCGGTCGCCCACGCCTTCAAGAGTCCCGGTCTCGTCCTCGAAAAGAAAAAAATACTTGATCCCGTCGCGGACCTTCTTTCCCCGGGCATCGACGACCCGGACAACGAGCTCCACCTTCTCCCCCGTTTTTTTCCGCAGGTCGCGGATGCGGATGTCCGGGCGCTTGCCCTCGTAGAGGGCCAGGGAGTCCTCTCCCGGGCTGAAACCGAGCGACTCCACGAGCAACTTCGCTTTCTCCCGGGGCTCGATGTCGCCGGGCGGCTCGACGCCCTCGATCCCCTGGACGTAGCGGAGGACCTGGCGGGTCCGCCGGGCCTCGATCGAATCGAAGACGCCGGCCTTGACCAGGAGGAAAAGCTCAGCCCGGCCGGCCGGAACCCGGGCCAGGAAATCCTGGAGCGAGGCGAACGCCCCCCCGGCCGCTCGTTCGTCCAGTATCCGCTCGGCCGTCTTTTCCGAAAGGCTCTTGATAGAGCCGAAGCCTACCCGGATCGCCTCTCCCTCGACCGTAAAAGCCGGGCCGCTTTTATTGACGTCCGGCCCGAGGACGGCAATACCCAGGCGCTTGGCCTCCTCGATATAAGCGGCCGTGGTGTAATAGCCGCCCCCGGCGTTAAGAACGGCCGCGAGGTACGGGACCGGGTGATGGGCCTTGAGGTAGACGGCCTGGTAGGCCATGAAGGCGTACGAGGCGCTGTGGGCCTTGTTGAAGGCGTAGGAGGAAAAGGTCTCCATCATCCGCCAGAGCTTGTCCGCCTCGGCCGCCGTGTAGCCCCGGGCCCGGCCTCCCCTGGTGAACTTGTCCTTGTAAGGATTGGGAGTCGAACCATTGCGCCGCTTGAGGCTCCGGCGGAGAAGGTCCCCCTCCCCCGGCGGCATCCCGGCAACCCGCTCGGCAATCTGCATGACCTGTTCTTCGTACAGCAGCAGCCCGCCCGTCTCGGGCAGAATCCGGTCGAGAAACGGGTCGCGGTACGTCCCCCGACTTTCCCGGGCTCGGAGGACGTTCTCCTTCACACCGCACTCGGTCGGACCGGGCCGAATGAGAGCCAGGGCCTGGGTCAGGTCGTCGATGTCGGCCGGCTTCATCCGCCGCAGGAGGTTCATCATCGCCGGGCTTTCGACCTGGAAACAGCCGATCGTCGCCGCCTTCTTGAGATGAGCGTAAGCGGCCGGGTCGCCGGGCGGAAGCGTCACCAAGCCGAGCCGAACCTTCGTCTCGGAAATCGCGGCCAGGCCCCGGATCGAAAGAAGGTCGAGCTTGATGAGCTGGAGGTCCTCCACTGCGTCCCTGTCATAGTGGGACATCAGGAGACCCTTGGCCGAGGTTTCCAGCGGCAGATAGCGGTCAACCGGCGACGGGGTGAAGATGACCCCGCCGACGTGGAGGGAGATTTCATGATGGACACAGGCGAGCTCCGAGGCCGCCTTCCAGACATCCAGGTAGCCGGCCGGGGCGGCCTTATTTTTCATGAATTCCGGAGTCTCATAATACGGGGCCTTCTTGCTCAGGGTCCGGGCCTCCTCCGGAGGCAGGCCGAAGGCCCGGCCGGTCTCGTAGAGGGCCGAACGGGCCCCGTAGCTTTTCAGGCAGCAGACGAAGGCCGCCCCGGTCCGGCCCCGCCCGTAGTGCTCGAGGACGTAGGCCAGGACCCGGTCGCGGTGCCGGGAGTCGAAGTCGAGGTCGATGTCGGGGGGGTCGGAGCGGCCGCTGTTGAGAAACCGCTCGAAGTAAAGGTCGAAAGCGACGGGATTGATGTGGGAGATGCCCAGCAGCCAGGTCAGGAACGACGAGGCCCCCGAACCCTTGAGGTTGTGGAGGATGCCGTTTTTCCGGGCGAACTCGACGATGTCGTGGACGATCAGGAAATACGGCCCGAAGCCGGACCTCTCGACAACCGCCAGTTCCCGGAGGGCCCGCTCGCGCTCGACCCAGGTCAGGCCGGCGGCCGACCGAAGGCGGCGCCTGATTTCCTCCCGGAGGGTCGCGGGGAACAGGTCGGCCGGAAGCGGCGGGACGATGTCGCAAAAATCGTACCGGCATTTCTCGGCCACGGCCTGCGTCCGGAGAAAGAGGGGCTCGATTTCAGCCCCGAATTTTCTCCGGGCCAGGGCCTCCTGCTCCGGCCCAAAGAGACGGACCGTCCTGCGAAGATTCTCCCAGGCCGGCGGAAAGGGGACCTTTTTTTCAAACGCATGAAGGAGGACGAGCCGTTCGGGAGCGCGGACGAATTTTAAAGGCCCGGCCCAGACCAGGGGCAGGCCGAAGGCCTCGGCCGCAGCCTTGGCCCGGCCGGCATTGAAAAAATCCAGCCCGACGTAGAGGTCGGAAGCGGCGGGCCCGTCCCGAAGGGAGGCCAAAAGCGCGTCGATATCCAGCCGCTCCGCCGGCGGGTCGCTTTTTGCCTTGGCCGGGATTCCCCCGGCCGCATCGATCTCCTCGGCTTTCCTCCCTCCGCCCGCCTTCGGCGACGGGATCCAGATCGCGACCAAGCCCTCCACTCCGTCGCCTTCGCGAACCCGGCGGCGGTTGAGAATCTCCATCAAGTTGTTGTAGCCCTCCCCCGTCCGGACGAGGAAGAGAAATGTTTCACCGCCGACTTCGACCTCGCAGCCGAACAAGGGGACGAAACCGGCCCCGGCCGCGGCCCGCTTCCACCGGGGCCAGCCGTAGATGTTCCCGATATCGCTCAAGGCCGCGACCGGAAGGCCGTTCCGGACGAACTCCCGGGCCAGTTCGTCGAGGGCCGCTCCGCCCCGGCCCCGGCTGAAGGCGGAATGGACGCGGAGGGGAACGAACATCGCGCTTCACCGGGTCAGCGAAGCTGTTTTGAGGACGAATCCCCGGTCCCGGTCCTTCGGGTAGACTTCGTCGAGCATCTTTTCCCGGATGGTCAGGACCGAACCGAAGCCGAATTTTTCCCGGACCGAATCCATGGCCGTTCCCAGCCGCTCGGGCCGGTCCGAATACGGCTCGAAAAGAGACAGCGGCTTGAGGCGGGTCAGGTCCGAGGCCTTGACCCCGACCAGCCGCAGGGGCAGGCGCGATCCTCCCCAGAGCTCGAGGAAGAGCTCCTCGGCGATGCGGTAGACATCGGCCATGTCCCGGCGCGGGACGACAAGCAGACGGCGCCGGACCTCGGTCCGGAAGTCGGCGTAGCGGGTCTTGACCTCGATGATATGGGCGTAAAAACGGCCCTGGCGGAGGGCCAGGGTCAGGCGGTCGCAGAGATAGGCCAGGTGGGCCAGGAGGAGGCGGGGTTCCCAGAGGTCCTCGAGGAACGTCGTCTCCCGGGAGACGGACTTGGGGTCGCCTCCCGAGACCAGGGGACGGTTGTCGATCCCCCGGGACTGCAGATAAATTTCATCCCCGCCCAGGCCGAAGATCGAATGGAGCGTCGATTGGGGCAGGCCCCACAGGTCCCCCACTTTCCGGATGTTGAGCATCCGCATGACGACCTGGGTTTTGGGACCGATGCCGGGGAGACGGTCGATCGGGACGTCGCGAAGGAATTCCTCCTCCCGGCCCGGTTCGATTTCGAAGTATCCGGCGGGCTTGGCCCGAGCCGTGGCCAGCTTGGCCAGGACCTTGTTCGGTCCGACGCCGACCGAAACCGAAAGGCCTGTTTCGCGCTCGACTTGGGCCTTGAGGGCCAGGGCTGCGTCCGGAAACGAGGCATAGAGCCGGCCGCAGCGGGTGAAATCGAGGTAGGCCTCGTCGATCGACGTGGCTTCGACGTCGGGCGTATAGCGGCGGAGAACATCGAAAAACTTTTCCGAGAACGACTGGTAGACCTGGTAATTTCCCCGGACGAAGACCCCCTGCGGACAGAGTTTGGCCGCGGTCCGGAGGGCCATCCCGGAATGGACTCCGTAGCGGCGGGCTTCGTAGGAGCAGGTCGAGGCCACGCCCCGCTCGTGCGGCAGGCCGCCGACGATCAGGGGTTTTCCCTTGAGGGCGGGGTTGAGAAGGACCTCGACGGCGGCGAAAAAGGCGTCGATGTCGACGTGGACGATGAAACGGCGGCGGCGCATCTAATATTTTCTCAAAACGCCGATCACCCGGCCGATGACCATGAGGTTATCGACCTCGAACGGCCGGTAAGCCGGGTTCTCGGGGACGAGGATTGTCCGGCCGTTTTCCCGGCGGATCCGCTTGAGGGTGACCGTCCCGTCCTCGAGCCTCCCGACGATCATCTCCCCCGAGGCCACGGTGTTGGTCCGCTCGAGGAGGACATGGTCGCCGTCGTCGATGAAGGCGTCGATCATGCTCTTGCCCTGGACCCGGATGCAAAAGACGTTGCCTCGGCGGCGGCCGATCATCCAGTCGGGAATGTCCATGGCCTCGCCCGACATTTCGAAGGCCTCGTGGGGAGTTCCGGCGGGGACAAGCCCGGCCAAGGGGACCCGGACCCTGGTCTCGACGGCCGAAGGCAGCCCGGCCAGGCGCAGTTCCCCTCTCTCACGCCGGAGATACCCCTTGCGCTCCAGGCTGGCTACGTGTTTGAAGGCGGCAGAGGGGCTGGGGATCCGGAACCGGTCCCCGATCCAGCGGATCGTCGGCCCGTAGCCGTGCTCCAGGATAAATGCCTCGATCGCCTCGAGGATGTCCTTCTGACGGGGGGTAAGCTCCTGCCTTATGTTGTTCACCATTTTGTTCACCACGCGTAAGATACCCCCGGAGATTCCTCTTGTCAAGTGGAAATCGACCTTGACGGAGTTCTCACCGAATGCTATCGTCATCATCTTGTTTTGTCGGCTTTACCCCCGACCAAAGGAAAATCGTCATGGTCAGACGGCGGATATCAACCGGCCTCGCCCTCATTTCAGCCTCTCTCCTCTTGATTTTTCCGGCTTGCGTTCCGGAAAGAGAAACGACTCCCGCTCCCCGCAACATCATCTTCATGATCGGCGACGGGATGAGCAACTCCATCGTTTCGGCCGCCCGGATAAAAAAAGGCGGCGTCACCGGTTTCCTCAACATGGACCGGATGCCGGTCGTCGGCCTGGTCCGGACCTCTTCCGCAAGCCACCTCATCACCGATTCGGCCGCATCCGGCACGGCTATGTCTTCCGGATTCAAAACCTACAATGGGGCCATCGGCGTCAACGCCGAGGGCAAGAACGTTCTGTCCATCCTCGAAGCGGCCATGTCCCGCGGCATGGCCGGCGGATTGGTCGCCACCTCCCCCATCACCCACGCTACGCCCGCTTCGTTCGGAAGCCACGTGGCGAAGCGGTCCGAAGGCAACCGGATCGCCGAGGGGCTTTTAGCCAACAAGATCGACGTTTTACTCGGCGGCGGATACGGCTTCTTCATCCCCAAGCCGGAGGAAGGAAGCTATCGCAACGACGAGCGGGATCTCATCCGGGAAGCGAGGGAAGCCGGGTATGCGGTCTGCCTGACCCGGGAAGAAATGGCCTCCGCCCCGGCCGGAATGATCCTCGGCCTCTTCGCCCGTTCGTCCATGACGACCGAACCGCCCGAGCCGTCGCTGGCCGAGATGGCGGCGGAAGCCCTGCGGAGGCTGGAGGTCAGGAAAGAAGGATTTTTTCTGATGGTCGAGGGCAGCCAGATCGACTACGCGGCCCACGACACCGACCTGGAAAAAACGCTGAACCAAACCCTGAAGTTCGACGAGGCCGTCGCCACCGCCCTGGCTTTCGCCGAAAAGGACGGCCGGACGCTGGTCATCGTCACCGCGGATCATGAAACGGGCGGCCTGGTCATCACCGGCGGAGAGATGGACGGGTCCAAAATCAACGTCGTCTGGGCCTGGGACAATCACAACGGGGCAACCGTTCCCCTGTACGCCTTCGGACCTGGAGCCGGCGAGTTCGCCGGATTCAAGGAAAACACCGACATCCCGAAGATTTTCGCCCGCCTTCTGGGAATCGCCGACTTTCCCAAAATCGTGGAATAAAACCGCAAGACCCGGTCCCTCTGCTTTACACGGCCGGGAAGTCTGACTATCATGAGTTCACGTGATGATCAGACGGGCAGTCGGTCTAATGATCGGAGTGGTTCTCCTCGGCGGGATTCATTTCGCCTCCTCCTACCCCGGCCGATACTTCCGCTTCGATCGTTTTGCGCTCCAGACTCCCTCGATTTCGATGGTCGGAATTTCGAGCATCAGCCAGGACAACCAAGGTTTTCTCTGGCTGGGGACAAGCGCGGGCCTCTTCCGCTACGACGGCTATCGCTTTCTCGCTTTTCCGATTCCGGCCGAAAACGCCGCACCCTCATCCCCTCCGGCCGTCTTTCCGGTCGTTGCGGCCGGATCGGGCGGCCTTTGGGTCGGGACGAACGGCCGCGGGCTTGCCGCTTTTTCGGCGGAAACAAACGCGTTCATCCAGGCCCCGGCGGCCGGCGATGATCTCTTCCCCGCCCTGCCCGGGGAAATTGTCCTGTCGGTGCAGGAGGACGCCGCCGGCCATATTTGGGTCGGCACTCGGACCCACGGCCTGTTCCGTATCGACAATAAAACGCGAATCGCCTCCCCATACCCCCTCGACTCCGAGTCTGAGTGCATTTGGGACATCCTGGCCGATCGGTCCGGCCGCATCTGGGTCGGCACACATGGCGATGGTTTGTTCCGCATCGATCCCGGAGCGGGAACGACCGTCTCCTTTCGGTTCCTTCCCGACGACAGCCGGAGCCTCGGCGGCGATATCGTCCGGTCTCTCTTCGAGGACCATTCCGGGACGATTTGGGCGGGGACGAAAAACGGCGGCTTGAACCGTTTTGAGCCCGAAATGGGCGGATTCGTCCGAGTCTACGGCGGAGGGGATTTTCCGCGGGACCTCGCCTCCCATACCGTCACGTCCATCTCCGAAGACAGCCAGGGAAGAATCTGGTTGGGAACGGACGGGGACGGCCTGCGGATTTGGGATCGAGAAAGGGACGCCTATCTCTGCTGCCGTCACGACCCCCAGAATCCGTATTCGCTCAGCGACAACGACATCACCTCGATTTTCAAGGATGCGGGCGGCATTCTCTGGATCGGAACAGTCCGGGGAGGCCTGAACAAGTGCACGACCGGAAGGGCCAAGTTCGAACATTACCGCCATAATCCCTCGAACCCGAAGAGTTTGGCCGAACATGATGTCCAGGCCTTGTGGCTGGACGACCGGGGAGGTTTATGGGTCGGAACGAAAACCGGATTGGAGCAAGTCGATTCAAAGAAGGGCGCCGTCAGTCGATATGAAGGGAGCGTTCTGGCCCTCGCCGAAGATGCCGATGGCCGGATCTGGTTCGGAACGGATGGAGAGGGACTCGTCTCGCTCGATCCCGATTCGGGCCGCCTGAAGAATTTCCGGCGCAATTCCGGAACTTCTGGCAACCTGTCCCACAATCGGGTCACCGTCCTATGTCCGGACCGGCGCGATCCCGGCTTTCTGTGGGTCGGCACCCAACGGGGTTTGAACCGATTCGAAACACGTTCGGGCCGGACCCTCCCGATTCTCCCCGAACCCCGGGACACCGGGACGCTCGCTCGCTCCGTCGTGACGGCGCTTCTCGACGATAAGGCGGGCTTTCTTTGGATTGGAACGGCCCGGGATTTGTACCGTCTGGAAAAAGTCTCGGGTCGATTCGAGATTTTCAGCCTTCTGACCGACGCCCCTCCTCAAGCAAGCGGTCCCATCAACTGCCTGGCCGAGGGAATGGACGGAACAATCTGGGTCGGAACGCAGGTCGGACTCGTTCGATTCGACCCCGTTTCCGGTTCCAGGCGGATATTCGCCCAAAAGGACGGCCTGAAGGGGGAAGTGGTCTGCGGGATTCTTGAAGACACCGACGGCGGCTTGTGGGTGAGCACAAACCGCGGCCTTTCGCGCTACGACATGGCAGCGGGAACCTTTCATTCCTTCGGGCTTCACGACGGACTGCAGGACCGGACGTTCGCTCTCCGGGCGGCCGCCCGCGGCACAGACGGACGGATGGCCTTCGGCGGGCCCAACGGCATCAATGTCTTCGACCCAGCCGGAATCGAACCGGATCCCTTCATTCCTCCGGTTTTCTGGACGGCCTTTTACCGGAATAATGTCGAAATAGAGCCTCCGGCCGCTCCCAACCATTCCTCGGACTTCACCATCAATTACAAAATGGGCTTGATCACCTTCGAGTTCGCCGCCCTCTCCTTCGCCGCCCCGGAGTTGAACTCCTTCGCCTACCGACTGGATCCCCGCGATACAGCCTGGACTTCGCTGGTTCCCGAGCGGTCCGTGTCGTTCTTCAATCTCCATCCGGGATCCTACACCCTTCGGGTCAAGGCGGCCAATCCCGACGGCCTCTGGAACGAGCCCGGCATCGCCCTCGATTTCATCGTGATCCGGCCGTTCTGGACGACCTGGTGGTTCATCCTGGGCGCGGGCGCGGCCGCCGGGGCCGGGGGAATTTTCCTGGCCTCAAGGCGGCGGAAATCGGCGCGGCGGCCCACCTTCCCCGAGGAGAAACAACTCGCGGGCGTCTTTGAAACCTACGGGTTGACCGCCCGGGAAAAGGAGATCCTCGGTCTGGTCCTCAGCGGAGAGAGCAACAAGGAGATCGGACGCAAGCTCTTCATCTCCCCAAGCACGGCCCGCAATCATATCTCCAATATTTACCAGAAGATCGGAGTGCGCAATCGGCTCGAGCTCATCAACCGGATCGCCCGAAATCCGGTTAACCTGGATCATGCACGAGTCGAGAGGGCTGTAGATGCAAAGCGCGAAGGGTAAATCCTTATATTTTCTATCTTATTCATAATAAATGATATATGAGATTTTTTAAGTATTTATGAATAATCCAGGTTAAAAAAGATAGACGGGGGAAATCGACCTGGACGGACGTCCCACCCCTGATAAAGGGACGTTTGCCTATGGACTTCGGCGTCCGTTCTTCGTAAATTCCAGGTGTGAATGAAATCGGAAATCGTCCCGGACAGGCCATTGCGTAGAACCGCGAGGGCCATGGGCCTGGGGGAATGAGGAGAACGACATGGACGAACGACAGGACAAAGAGATTTGGCGGTCTCGATTTCCAGGCTGTTCTGACCGGGGTCGACCATGAAAATCCGCGCCGCTGTCCTCATCGGAGTGGTCGCCGCCACGGTCACTGTCACGGGCAACGTGCTTCGGGTCGACGAGGTGCTCTCCGGAGACCTCGTCCGCCTCGGCACATTCGTCGCCCGTCTGACCGGCATCCGGACTCCCGGGCCGGAAGAGCCGCTCGAACCCGAGGTGTTCGCCTTCACCAAAAAAGAAATCGAAGGCCGGATGGTCAAGCTGTTCACTTGGACGACGGACAATACCGCGGCGGGGATTGTCTACGACGACGAAGGCTATCCGCGGGTTCAGATCAACTACGGCAAGGACTCGACTGTCAGCTTCAACGAAGTATTGCTGAAAAAGGGATATGCCCGGGTCGATCCCAAATACCTTCCCGACGAATTGAGCTATTACCTCGACCTGGAAAAAGAAGCTCGGGCCAAAGGCCTCGGCATCTGGAAATAGAAAGGGAAAAAGCACATGTCGGCGACAAAATGGCATTTCGGTGTTTTTCTGACCCTCCTGGCCGTCGTTTTCGCAATCGGGTTGATGTTCGCCTCTATCGAGCTTCCCCGGCTGCTGGATACGGTCCTGGGCAACGTCACGCCTGAACTCGAGGGCGACTCGCATGCCGACGAAACTGCGATTTTCAGAACCGAACTGTTCCTTCAACACTACCATTTCAGGTTGGTCGGTTACATCTGTTTCGGGTTGATGATCATCCTCATCGCGGCCGGCTTTATTTCCGGGAAGTCGGTTTTTTCGGCCGCGGGCGCCGTCGCCCTGTTCCTGCCGGTGTTCGCCCAATTCGCCGGAGTCATGTTCTTCCTGGCCGGGCTGGGGTTTCTGAACCTGGCCTGGATCCCGGCGCTTGATGTTTCGTTCGATATCGGCCGTCTCGGCGACATTGTTTATCTTCCCTATGATGCATTGATGTCCATCTTCCGCAGCTGGGGCATCGACGCTCATACTCCCCTGGTTTATGGGGCGATCGGCATCGGCCTGCTCCTCTTCATTCTCGGGACTCTGGCCTGGTTTTTCGCCCGGAAACAGGAGCGGAGCGTGGCCGACTTCTGGGTTTACCGCTTCTCGCGCCACCCCCAGTACCTGGGCTGGATTCTGTGGAGCTACGGCATGCTCCTGGCCCTCAATCGGATTCGTTATCCCCGACGGGCCTGGGGGATCCCGGCCAGTCTTCCTTGGCTTCTCTCGATGATGATCATCGTCGGCGTCGCTCTTCTCGAAGAGAGAAAAATGAAGCGCTTTTCAGGGAAGCTCTATGAGGACTACCGGGAGCGGACGTCCTTCCTTTTCCCTCTTCCCCGCTTTCTCCGCACCGCCATCTCCGCTCCGGTCCGTCTCTTCGTCGGCAAAAGCGTCCCTGAACGCAAGGGCCACATCGCCGTGGTCCTGCTTCTGGCTACGGCCGGGTTTATGGCGGCTTCGCATTTTTACGCTCCTTACCGCCGATACGCCGGAATCGACATCCCCGTCGGCATCATGGAGTCCGACCGGGCCCGCATCGAGAAACTCGTCGAGGAGATGAAGCGGACAGAGGACTGGAGGCGGAAGAACCGGATCGCCGACGCCTTGGCCGATATCGGAGACGCCTCCATCGATCCTCTGATCAGGCTCTCGGATGACCCGAATCCCGAAACGCGCCGGGAAGCCGTCCGAGTGTTGGGATTGATCGGCGGCTCCCGGGCCATCGGCCCTCTCCTCGGAAAACTATCCGATGAGAGCCCCGACGTCAGATTCAAGGCGGTCGAAGGCCTCGGCCGACTGCGGGCGAAAGAGGCGGTCGCTCCTCTGATCGCTCTCGTCGAGGACCGGACGAAAGACCTCTCCCGTTCGGCCGCGGTCGCTCTCGGCCGAATCGGCTCCGAAGACGCCGTCGGCGTCCTTCTCGGCTTTATGGACAGCCCGCAATGGTGGGATCGTTCGGCCGCCGTCGATTCTCTGGGAGAAATCGGCTCGGAGAAGGCTCTCGACCGCCTCATGAACACGTTCACCGGCGAGGAAGTCCATGTCCGGAGGTCGATTGTCGTGGCCTTGCTCCGAATCGGATCGACTGCGGCCAGGGGAACGCTCGAAGCGGCTCTGAACGATGAAGACAAGGACGTCCGCCTGTTCGCTTCTGAAGCCCTGAGAAGACTCCGGATGAAGGAGGCGAGCCGATGAGTCGAAAAGGAGCCGTCGTTCTGTTGATCACCTTTTTATACCCTTTCCAGTTCCGTGCGGCCGGGAAAGACGTCTCCGCCGGGACAGAGACAATCGCCTTTCAGTCCGGCGGTTTCAAGATCG
>JAFGEN010000360.1 GCA_016931595.1 Candidatus Aminicenantota bacterium
AGAGGGAGTATGTCTGTTCACTCAGGCTTGACGGCCGGTTGGAATAGAAGTTTACGCACGATATAAAATATTTTACGCCTTCAATCCCGCCTGGACACTCATTATTCAATCCATATGGGGAAAAAATAGCGCGTTTCTTTCTGGAATTTGGCACGATTTGTGCTTATAACAAGGCAGGCACCTAAGAGTGCCTTCCCATATATCCTTCAACTCTCTTCCTTTCAGTGGGGAGGCGGAAGAAGCCCAAGCTTCCGCCTCTTTTTTTTTGTCTCAATTCCAGCGTTTGTCCTACGCAACTCCTTGCCTGGATGACGGCCTCCGGCTAGAATACGCGGGTGGATCTCCTGATTCTCGATCTCGTCATTTTGGCCGGGTTTCTTGGATTCTTATTTATCGAGAAATGGACCCTCGGCCGCCGCCGCCGCCGGCTCCCTTTGGTCATCTGCGTCACCGGAACCCGGGGGAAATCGACGGTCACCCGCCAGATTGCCGCCGCTTTCCGGGCCGCCGGCAGGACGGTCGTTGGGAAAACGACCGGATCAAAACCCGTCCTGATCCTTCCGGACGGTTCGGAACGGGAAATCATGCGGCCGGGAATGCCGACGATCCTGGAACAAAAAAGAATCCTGGCAGCGGCCGCCCGGCTCAGGGCGGACACCCTCGTCGCCGAGATGATGAGCATCGGCCCGGAATGCCTGGCGGCCGAGTCCGGGAAAATCCTGCGTCCCGACATCCTGGTTCTGACCAATGTCCGCCTCGACCACGAGGAGGAAATGGGGAGAACCGAGGAGGGGATCGCCGGATCGCTGGCCGCGGCGATATCGCCGGGGTGTGCGGTCCTGTTTTCGGAAGACGAATTTTTTCCCGCCTTTGAGCGGGCGGCCCGAACCCGAAGCGCCCGCCTCGTCAAGATCCCGGCCGGGGTATGGGGCGATCTTCTTCCGGGCTTTGATTTTCCGGAGAATGTCCGTCTTTCTCTCGCGGCGGCCGAGCAGGCGGGCCTTGACCGAGAAACCGCCTTGAAGGGGATCGCCGGAGCGAGACCCGACTTCGGGGGGCTGAAAACCTGGTCGCTGTCTTCACCCCTTTCCGGGCGGATCTGGACATGCGCCAGCCTTTTCGCCGCCAACGACCCGGAATCGACCCGGATCGCCCTGGAAAGGATTCGGATGAGGGGATCATTCGGGGGAAAGACGACGATCGCCCTGCTCAACCTCAGAGCCGACCGGGAATCTCGGACCCGGCGGTGGCTGGAGGCAGTGCGGGCCGGCTTTTTCTCCGGGATCGACCGGATCGTTTTCATCGGTGAGCAGGCCTCTGCCCTCGGCCGGATGCGCTTCCCCCGGCCGGGGGATGTGCCCGCCGTCTTGGCGGTTTCCGGGAAGACGGCGGTCCGGGTGATGTCGGCCCTCTGGCCGATGTCTGCGGAGGAAACGGTCGTTATCGGGATCGGGAACATCGCCGGAATCGGCCGTGCGCTTGTCGAATTCTGGGAGAGTCAAGGGACGCCCGTCTCATGTTGACCACGATCCTGATCGGACTTCCCGTCGCCCTGATTGTGGCTGAAATCACCGGCATCCTGCCCGGCGGCATCATCGTTCCGGCTTTTCTGGCCCTTTACGTCGAACAACCCGTCCGAATCGCGGCCACCCTGGCTGCAGCGTTCGCCGCCCTCGGTTTATACCGGGCGGCGGCCCGGTTTGTTCTTCTTTTCGGCCGCAGGAGGTTCATTTTTCTTCTCTTGGCGGGCGCCCTGATCGGGCAGGCTTGGCTTCTCCTCTGGCCCCGCTTGATCCCGGCGACGATCGACCTGCGGGTGATCGGCTGGATTATCCCGGGCCTCCTGGCCAATAACCTTGCCCGTCAGCCCATCGGCCGGACTCTGGCCGGTCTGGCCGGTGCGACCGGCCTGACCTATGCCCTGGCCAAGCTCGTCACCCTGCTTTGACCCGACATGAGCGCCTCCGTCCGTCCCCTTTATTTTCTGGCCGCCTGGAGCCTGCTTTTCGGCCTTGTCCTCTGGCTCTTTCCGCCGGCCGAGTCCGCAGGCGCCGATCCTGAAATCACCCGGGCCGTTTCCCTCATGCACCGGTCGGTCGAGGCTATTCGGCGATACAGGGACGAAAACGGTCCGGCAATCGACGCCCGGTTCGACCTTAACCGGACGGGCCTGGTCGGAATGGAAACCTCTCCGATCACGACCTCCCTGGGGCATTTGGAGGCAAAGCGGACGACGACGAATCCGCAGTTTGCCGGAGCCGTCGTCCGGATGTTCCGGGAGGCCGGGCTGAAACCGGGGGACCGAGTGGCCGTCGGGGCCTCGGGCTCATTTCCTGGATTGATTTTAGCCGCGCTCTGCGCGGCGGAGGCGATGGATCTCCATCCCCTCGTCATCTCGTCCCTGGGGGCCTCCAACTGGGGAGGCAACCATCCGGAGTGGACATGGCACGAAATGTCCGTTTGCCTCCGGCAGGCGGGGGTCCTGGATATCGAGCCCCTGGCCTTTTCCCTCGGGGGCGACGGGGACTTCGGAGCGGATATGACGGCCGAGGGCCGGGACATCCTGGAGAGGAAAATCCTTGCTTCCGGCCGGCCGTTTCTCCGGCCGAAGGACCTGCCGTCAGGCGTGGCCGCCCGGTTGGCCCATTTTGGGGAGGCCGCCGGCGGCGGACAGGTCCAGGCTTTCGTCAATATCGGAGGGAGCTTTATCGACATGGGGACGGACGGGGAAATTCTCAAGCTCCGGCCGGGATACAACCCGGCCGCCGACGTGGTCATTCCTCCGGTTGAGCGCCGGGGCTTGATCCAGGAGATGGCCCGGCAGGGAGTGCCGGTCATCCATCTCCTTTACGTCAAAGGCTTATGCGACCGGTACGGGCTGCCCTGGGACCCCGTGCCTCTCCCCGATCCGGATGCTTCAGATTCTCTTCCGGGCCTCTCCCCGCGCCCGACCGTCCTGATCGTGTATCTCGCCGGGATGATCTTCGGTCTCGCTTGGATCGCCCGGACGAATTCCCGATTCGGAAAAAAATTTCCGGAAACCGAATGATCTTCGGTTGATATAATCCGAAGCCGGAATAAAGCGGCTGAAATGTCCCTGTTGGTCTTGAAGCACTCCCATACCCGGGTGACGCGGGGTCCCCACCGCAGCGCCAGGGGTCCCACGGGGGGATGGGTGGCGCGAGGATGGGGACCCCGCGGCAGGACCCGGGTGTGGAGTGCTGAATAAAATCGGAAATTTCAGTCGCCTTTATTCCGCGACCAATTCAACCGAAGATCAGACGAGCTTCCGGCCCTCCATGTAGAAGCGCTTCTCCCAGGCCTCGCCCATGGAGAAGGTCTTCCGGGGCAGGGCGCCGTCGAGGATGACCGTCTTGAACAGGTCGGTCTTCCTCATCCCGGCCAGGTAGAAGCCCATGTTCCCGGGCTTGGCCCCGAGCGACGCGACAACGTCGGACCCGTGGACATAATCAATCTCCCCGGCTCCCTTGTCCTTGAGGAAGACGTCCAGAAAGTTCTGGAGCGTCCCGACGGGAAGATTGGACCCGGCGGCCTCGATTTCCAGGACACCGAAACCATCGGGGGAAATGACTCCGATTTTATGGGTCGAACCGGCCTGGCCGTCGACGGATGCTTTCATCATGTCCGGGCAGCAGCGGGGCTCGAACCGGACCTTCCCGCCGTAAAATGCCGACAACTCCTGAATAAGGTTGCGGCCGGAAGCGATTTCAAACAACACCCGGTGGATCGGTTCGAACAGCAGGGCCGGGTCGTGGATATTGACCAGTTCAACGATGGCGTACCGGAGGGGCGAGGATGAGACCGCGGTGAACCCGCCGGCCTTTTCCTTCGTTTTTTCCCAGATCGTTTTGGCCGTGGCCAGAGAGTGGTTTCCATCGCCCATGGCGAAGAGCAAGACCGGCAGTCCCTCCTTGAGGCCGTACTTGGCGGCGAACGCCCCGGGGTCGGCCAGCTTGGCAAGGCCCCGGATGATTCCTTCCTCGAGATCCCGGTCGGAAACCCGGTATCCGGCAAGTTGGCCGGACCCGAGCATCAGCTCGAAATCATAGAGCTTCTCCATCCGGCCGGCCGCAGCCGCCAGCGGCCCGATTGTTTCATCGGCCGGGTCGTCGATCAGGACCATGATGTGGGGAAGCTCCATCGGCGCCCCTTCGCGGATCCGGACCCGGGGCGGGATCCTCTCGACGATCGTCCCTTCGGTGGCCCGGATCAGCGTCGTCGAGCCCTTGCGGTAATCGTATTGTTCCAGGTCGAGGGCGGCGACCAGCCCTTTCCGGGTCTTGCCGCCGGTCGTTCGTTCCACATATACCAGGCCTTCTCCCGAGACGAACAGGTTTTGGGCCAGGTAGCGGCTCATCGTTTCCCGGATGCGGTTGATCCGGGCGCTTTTCTCGGGCTCGGGCTCGTTCAGGTACACTTCAGGATAGATCAGGTTCAGAGTGGAAGGCGCGTCCTCGATGAACGCGGCGGCTTTGTCCCAATAGGCGGGCTCGGACGTGTACTGGTCGCAGGCGATGACGGCCCATTTGGCCAGGTCGGTGCCGGACTTGGGAAGGAGGATTTCGGGGATGCCGAGGGCGATCGATTCGAATGCGCGCATGAGAACTCCTGGTGAATGGCGGTCTGCGTCCGGCAAAGGGGAAATTTTAACCGAGACCGGCCTCGTTTTCAAACCCCGGCGCGGTACATGACGACGTTGGCTTTTTCCAGAGTGATCAGGCCTTCCTGGACCATCTCGTCCAGGTGGGGGAGAAGCCGGGCGATTTTTTCCTCGCTGTCGACGATTTCGATGATGACCGGCAGGTCGGCCGACAGCCGGAGGATTTTCGCCGAATGCATCCGGCTCTTGCAGCCGAAGCCCAGGAATCCCTTGATGGCCGTGGCCCCGGCAAGCATTTCCCGCCTGGCCAGGGCGATAATTTCCTCGTAGAGAGGGCGGCCGTTCCATTTGTCGGCCTCGCCGATGAAGATGCGCAGAAGTTGTCCATCCTGGGGGATTTTCATCGCCTCACTCCTTGGCCGGATTCACAGCACCTCGCCGACGAGCATCCCGACGCGGAAGAGCATGAATCCGAGGATGACCGTGATCATCAGGTTCAGGAAAGCGGAGAACGTCTGGCCGTCCCGGATGAGATTGAATGTCTCGTAGATCAAGGTGCTGAATGTCGTGAATGCGCCGCAGAAGCCGATCATGAGGAACAGGCGGGCCTGAGGCGTCAGGGTCAGCCGGACCTCGGCCAGGGCGGCCAGGAAACCCAG